>CAYJFX010000016.1:0-26920 GCA_964369735.1 uncultured Treponemataceae bacterium | reverse complement strand
CACAAAAAGAACTTGCCCAAAAAGCCCACATAACACAACAACAACTTTCAAAAATAGAAAATGGTGTTAACTGTAATATGTTTACCTTTTTAAAAGTCTGCCAAGTTCTTGGTATGCAATTAAGTATGGAACGCCAAAAGAGCTTTTAGTTTACTCTTGCCAACTAAGAAAATGCGTAATTATTCTTCAAAGATTTCTGTAAATAATTCTATAGGATTTTTTTCAAGGGCACGAGATATTTTTACAAAGGTAGAAATGGAAGGCTCTTTTTTGTTGTTTTCAACTCTTGAAATATAGGCGGCATCATTGTCGATTGAAAGACCAAGTTCGAGTTGACTAATACCTTTTTCATTTCTCGCCTTTTTTATAGCTTTTCCTATATTCATAGCTATACTATACTTGACATTGTACCTTAATACATTGTACGATAGTACAAATACATTAGGGTAATAATTATTCTATTTGACACTGATTATTAGAGAAGTTATTATTTTTAATACAGGAGAACATATGAAAAATAAATTTTTTTTAATTGCTTTATTGGTAGTTGGTATGTTTATTGTTATTTCTTGTCCACAAGCAAATAACACTATAGAAAATGGTGGAAATGGAAACAGTGGAGGAAATGGGAATAATGGTGGTAATGAAAACACTGTTATAGATTTATCTTCTGCAACAGATGATAAGTTTACAAAAGATTATTTTTATAATTATATTGGTTTAAAAGACTGGGTAGACCCGGACTATGAATTAGATAGAAAGCCTGGAAGAAAAGTTTTTTATAATGATACTCATAAAACTGGGTTTTCTTTAGGTTCAAATCTCTCAAAGTTTCCTTATGAATATCTTGATTATGAAATTGGCTCAGAAAATGTCGAGGCATATTATAATAGTCCTTTTATAACAGCTGACGGAGGGTTTTTAAGTACAAGACTCCCTATTTTAATTAGTGGTGTTGATAGAGTTGTTTTTGAAAAAGCTCTTTTTAATGGAAAAAATCATATTAAAGTTTCTGTTTATTTTGAAACTGAAAACCAGGATAAAGATGATCGTTTTGATGAGCCTGTTTTTACTCCTATTACTACAGAACGTTTAAATAGAAGTGATACCTTAATACATAATAATGATTCTTCTTTGCAGACAATAGATGATAACTTACAAGTTACATATTCTTTTTGGAAATATCCCTATTGGGAAGAGACAAAAGAACTTATAATAAATCCTGTGGAAGGATATTATTTTTATATTTCTGATTATGATAAAAACTATATAAATATTGTTTCATCAAATATATATAAAATCGGAAAATATACTATAGGTGATTATATTTCTTCAACTTATGAATATAATATTCATCAAGCTATAATTGATCACTTTGAACCTTTTGAAGGAACTCCGTGGGAAGAAGATTATATTCCTAATTATGATGTAAAATATCTTAATTGGAATAATTGGAAATATTAATTAAAGAGGCGTTATGAAAAAGGGTTTATGTTTTATTTTATTTATTTTTTTATTTACATCATGTAGGATGTTTACAACAGATGATGTAACTTTAAATAGTATAAGTATTGAAAAAGAAAGTATTACTTTGCAAGTTGGCGAAATTACTGCAATTGGAATAGACATAGACCCTCATAATTATAACAAAACAGTAAGCGTTACTTCCAGTGATACCTCTGTTATCACCGTTGGCAACCCTTCCCATCACCCTGTAACAGTAAAAAGCGTTGCAAGGAAAGGGGGAGTTTGAGGGGGTTCATATCACGCGCCGCAATAGCTGGTTTGCCCCCTCATAAAATTATTTTAGAAAAAAAATCTTAAAAAAATTAAAAAGTAAATTTTGAAAAAAATTGGAAGCATTGCTTCAGAGCAAAAATAAGATTCTTCAAAAGTCCAGATATCTGGTAGAATCAGAATGACAGAGGCGTCAAAAAAGCCAGCTTCAAAGCTACAGAAGATTTAAAAAAAACCAATAATGAATACTGCGTAGCTTACATTTATCTTAAAAACATATTATAATAAAAAAAATGTAATACTAGTTGAGGGGTTGTGTGGTGTTAAAAAAAGTGTGCGTGGCTTTATGTTTTTTTTTCCTATTCTCTAGAGTGAATCTTTTTTCACAAGAAAAACCGTTCTATGACTATAGCCTTGAAGCCAATTTTTCTTTACAAACAGGCGTTGTAGATGAACTTGTGTATGAAAATGAGGTATTACTTAGTAAACTTGCATGGCAGCATATAATTACTCCCATGGTAAACCTTACATATAACGCACGCTTTAATTCTACATTTCTTAAACTTCAATTTCAAACTGCAATACCAGAAAAAACAGGCACAATGGAAGACTTTGACTATTTAACCCCAGTCGATGGCATTGTATCAAAATACTCAAAACATGACATGGATGTTGCAAAAAGTTATTTCTTTAAGTTACAGCTTTCATACGATTTTAAAATTACAGACATATACAAACTCCAACCATTACTTGGCGCAACATATCAAAATCAAAAGTTTACAGCAGTCGATGGATATTTTCAGTACCCTGTTGGTAATGATGTGTGGACTCCTAACTTAGAAAAAGTGGCACTCACAGGTTCAATAATTTCATACGAGCAAACTATTCTATACCCATTTATTGGAATAGATAACATCTTTTTAACGGATGCATTTTTCTTTACCATCCATGCATCCTACTTTCCCTATGTGTATGTACAGTCACTCGATAATCATTATTTAACAGGCAGGCAATACTATGATGACATGAGGGCAGGGTATGGCTTTTTAACGGGGGCTTCATTTTGTATTCCTTTTAGAAAAGAAGGTGATTATGGGCTAAAAATAGGCTTAGAATACGAGTTCTTTGAAGCTTATGGTCTTAGTGCTTCAAATGACATTGGAATCAAAAATAATGATTTCTCATTAAGTCATGGTGTCACTTCTGGAACACAAAGTGGCTTATTTCGCTTTTCAGTAGGCTTTGTGTTGCGACCAAACTATTGGAAGTAAAAAGAGCACTATACCCGCTTTTTATTGAGATATATTTTTCTCGTAATCAATTGCATTTTTTATTAATCTATGATACACTCTCGCACAGGTATGCAATTTGATTTAAGTGATGATGTAATGAGCAGTCTCATATTTGCTATGGAGAATCAAAAGAACAATAATGTATTTGATTCAATCCAAAAAGAAGTAATTGAGCTCAGTACAAACGAGAAAATTGATACCAACCGTTATTATAGTATTCCTGAATGGACATCTATAGACGGTTTTAAGGTGATGGAACATTTCGTGGGTTCACTTCATTCACCGCTTGCAAAAGAGTCTCTACATGAAGTTCTTTTTGCTGGCAAGGGGGTCTTTCGTAATTTTAAAGATACGTTAAAAGACTACCCCGAAGTGGAACAACAGTGGTTTACGTTTAAACAAAGGGTTCTAAGAGAAAAAATTGTTGCATGGTATAATGTTTTACGAGATTCATGGGGATTAGAAAGGATTGAAGGTGAGCCTGAAGAAACCGAAAATCTCATTTTTGATGATTTTATCTTTCGTGACTACAGTGAAGCAGAAGATGGCGAAAATGCTTTGAAAACTGAAAAATTATCAGTGCAATCTATCGAAAACTCTTTTGAAGGTGAGCGTGGTGTTATAGCATCTACGCTGTGGAAAAAATACAAGGATTTATTTGAAGCAGAAAAAAAAATAGCATATGTGTGCACAAATATTGCTGGAGATTTTTCTGGCATTATTTCTGTTTCTCCTGTACCCGAACCTGCAAAACATTCTGTTATGGTTACACTATTCTTTGTTTTGCCAGCTTGGCGAGGGTTGGGAATAGGAAAAGAACTTCTTATGTTTTGTTTGCAGGAACTGAGAAAACGTAAAATTAACTTTGTCATTATACCAGAAATGTTCGTTCCCGAAACCTTTATTAAGGTACTACTCCGTAGCGGCTTTGAAAAAAGCTCTATTGGTTTTACAGTAGACCTTACAGAAACACATTAATACTGTTTGGAGGAAGAGCATGTCAATGCAAAACAGAAGTTCTATTTTAGAAGAACAATTCAAAGCGGTTTTAGAAGAAGCCGTTGAAAGAGTAAGGTCAGAAGAAGACCCAATTGTCTTAAATGAGTACAAAAAATTGTTTAAGAAACATGTACCATTTACACTACGCACATATGTAGCAGCCTTTTTATCAAAAGAGTTGGCAGCAGGTGGGCTTTCTTTTTCAAAAAATACTCGCCGTTCTCACGGTAAAGGAAAATTTGAAAAATCGAATCGCAGAGATAACCAAGAAGCCTTTACAAAGCAACGAACAGAACGATCATCAGGTAGCCGCTCTGAAAAAGATGGAACACCTTTTACTCGAATCACTATTGATGAAGACAAAGCAACTACTATTTTTATTGGAATGGGTAGAAACCGTGGTGTTTATGCAAGAGATATTATTGGGCTTATTACACAGAGAGCTTCTATTGAAAGAGAAAGAATTGGTGAAATTAAGGTTTTAGATAATTACTCCTTTGTGCAAGTATATATTGAAGATGCCGATGGTATAATTTCAAATATCAATGGTAGCGATTACAGAAACCGAAAGCTTGCTGTGAGCTATGCACACAAAAAAGAAAAATCTGAAGGAACAGAGGATTCAGCTGCGGTTGACTCTGATGTACAAGAATAAAATGAAATCTATTACATGCATACAAACAGGCATCCTCTCTGTAAATACATATATGGTAGCTTGCTTGACGGGTGAAAACAGTAAGGGAAATGGATTTTTTGTTGTAGACCCAGGTGGAGATGCAACTCTTATTTCTGATACAATAAAAGGGATGCAAGGCAGCCTTGAAGCCATTGTTTTAACACACGGACACTTTGACCATGTAGGAGCCCTTGCAAGTTTAAAAGAAATGTATCCTGAAGCCCTTGTGTGTATACATCAAGGTGATGAGGACTATGTAGGTAAACAAGGGTATGATACGCACCGAGATAGATTTTCAAAAATTGGTTTCGATGGAGCTGGTTTTTTTACGCACGAACAGATGCCAAATGCTGATATATTTTTAGACGACGGCATGACTCTTGAGTTTGCCCCCGATTGGAAAATTATCCATACTCCAGGGCACACAGAAGGTTCTGTATGTATTTATAACCAAAAACAAAAAACTCTCCTTTCTGGGGATACACTTTTTAAAATGGCTTATGGGAGAACCGATCTACCAGGTGGGAGTTTTTCAAAGATCAAAAAAAGTCTTGAAAATCTTTTTACACTACCAAGTGATACCATTGTGTATCCCGGGCACGAAGGTTCGACGACAATAGGGGCAGAAAAAAATATGCACCTATAGATAAAAAAAATGGAGCATTTGCTCCATTTTTTTTATGCTTCTTCACCTCTAAAAAGGTTTTCTGTGATTGCAAATGCATGGTCACCAATTTTTTCTATTAAGCGTACCATGTCAATGTATAAAAGTTCAGATTTTACATCTGCCCCTTCTTCGAGCCTTTTTCGAGCTGTTTTCTTGAGCTTTGTTCTTAAAGTATCGATTTTGTCTTCTATAGCCTCTGCTTCCAGCATTTCTTCTTGTGAAAGTGGACTATTTAAGTGAGAGTTTACAAAGTCTAAGAGCGTTTGCACTAAATCCACATATGGCTCAATTTTATCGATGTCATCTTTTACAAATTTCATTTTTTTATCTATGCTTTTTTTAAGTAAAACAGATAAACTAAAACATTGGTCAGTGAGAACCTCAATTTCATCGATAATTCTGCTCATTATTTGGATACTTTCTTTTTGCTTCTCTGTTGTAGGCAAATATGTGCACTTTGTAAGATACACAGAGAGCTCTTCTTGCATTTGATCTGCATAATCTTCTCTGCCTTTTAAAAACTCAAAATTTTCTGTAATAAATCGCTCGCTTCTATCTTCAAAACCTTTTTTTACGCGTGAAAACATTTCATTTGCAATTGCCGTCATGTGGACTATTTCTGTTTGGACTTGCACAAGGTGTAGCTCTACGGAATCCTTTGAGCTCACACTGATAAACGGAAATGAATATTTTTCAGGAACATCATTTTCGCCTCGTTTTATAACTTTTTCAGTGAGTGCTGCAAGTTGCTTTGTAAATGGTAAGAAAATTAATGTATTCAATGCATTAAAGACCGTATGGAGCATTGCAATGTGTGAAGGGAGTGAATCATAAACTGGTCCTGGGGTTATACCATCAACAAGTACTAATAGGGGCCTAAGGAAAATAAGCGCTACAATAGTACCAGTAATATTAAATAATACGTGAACAAGGGCCGCTCTTCGTGCATTTATCTTTGTCCCGATTGAGGCAAGTACTGCATCAATTGTTGTTCCTATGTTACTTCCCAAAATCATCGTAGCTGAAAATTCCCATTCTAAAAGACCGCCAGCAGCCATTGTTAGAATTACAGCAGTAGAAGCACTGGAGGAGTGGAGCAAGACCGTAATAGTAACACCGGCAACCACACCAATTGCAAGGCTTAGGAAACCACTATTTTGTAAATCAGATAAAAATCCTACACTTTCAGCTCCAAATGAAGGTATCGCTCCTGATAATAAATCTAAACCTAAAAAAAGGAGTCCAAACCCCATAAGGGTTTCACCTAAGTTTTCTTTTCGAATCCTCTTTACATGAGAGAGAATAAAGCCAACACCAAAAATGGGAATTGCAAAAAGAGAAATCTTAAACTTAAATCCGATTAGCGCTACAATCCATGCCGTAACAGTGGTACCGATATTTGCACCAAAAATTACTCCAATAGATTGCGTAAGTGTCATTAAGCCAGCATTTACAAACGAAACAACCATAACAGTTGTTGCACTTGATGATTGCACTATCATGGTGATAAAAAGACCAGTAAAAACCGCAATAAATCGATTGTTTGTCATAAAACCCAATATATTAGATAGGGTTTTTCCTGCACTTTTGTGGATGCCATCGCTAAGCATGTTCATGCCATACAATAAAATACCGAGGCTTCCAAGTAATTGAAAAATGATTAAAATAATGTTCACGTTTAGAACATACCACAAAAAAACATCTTTTACAATAGAAAAACGTATAAAAACTACTTTTCAATATGTGTTTTTTTTGGTAGAATAGTAATCATGAAACGGGTTAGCTTTTCTATTATTATATTTCTAGCTACTATTATATTTTTTAGCTGTTCACAAGAAGACTCCACTGCAGGTGAAGGGCCATCAAATGTTGAAAAAGTAACTGAAAATTTACTACTCGGTTACGGAGATCTTTCAGAGGCTGAAGAGGGGTACATAGTTCTTTTTTTAGGGTATGGATATAATGAAGGTTTAGAGAAAGACACTCTCTTAATACAACTTGATGAAAAATATGGCTTAGCACAAAATGGGGGGCGCATTATTCCTTTTGTGTACCCTGATGATTTTATTTCATTCGGGTATGAGAGAATAAGTTTATTGGTGGATAACATAGAAGATGCACTGATAAGCATTAACGGCACGAGCGATTTAACAACAATTGCCGCACTTATAACTTTAGGAGCTCCAGACGGTACACATATTGCGCTTGCAAACTTACAAGATTTAGGACATGAAATACAAGTGTTCTCTGTTTTTTCACAAGATGATATACTTGGAACAGAAGCAGGTTCAACACTCGTTATTGATTATAGTATCAGTCAAGAAGAGCAGCAAGATGGATATGATACCTTGGGTGAAATAGATTTATCCTATCCCGGTAATGTTATAGATGTGCTTTCGCCGCTCATAAATGCAGGATTGAATTGGGAAAAAATACATGAAACGGGCTTGTTTGTACCAGCTTTGCGTTCAGAGTATTCAAAAACTGCAAACTGTGATTTTTTTGTGTATGTTGATCCCCAAACGGGACTTAGAGCTGAAAATCATTATGTATTAACACAAAAGGAATAAAGCAATTTTGTTTCTAACTAAAATGGAGAAAGTATGAACGCATTAGTTCAACAACATTCAACTATTATCGGATCAGAAGAGGATATCTTAGCTCTTGCCCAAAAATCAAGTGCCACGTTACTTGTGCTTGGTGATAGTCATGGCGACTTTAGTGTTGTTGAGGATACTATTTTACATTTTGGAAACGAAGTAGATGCTTTAATTTTTTGTGGAGATGGATTTTGTGACATTGCTGCGTGCCTAGCTCAATCCATTGAAGATGAAAAGATGAAAAAGGCTCTTCCGCCGGTTATTATTCCTGTAAGAGGTAATGGTGACTCAGCTACTTACGAGCTTAAACGCAATTCAAATGGAATAGAAGAAACACTGCAGTTTTCCCTTATACATAGGGTTTCATGCGAAATAGCGGGTAGGGGAGTGTTTGTAACCCATGGCGATCATTATCGAGTTGATATGGGAATAGATACTTTATTGGGCGCTGCACATGCAGTTGACTCAGATATGGTTTTTTTTGGTCATACGCATCGTACCCACTGGGAGGAATCTGGAGGAACATTACTTTTAAATCCAGGAAGTTGTTTTAAATCGAGATCTTCTCTGCCACCAAGCGTTGCAATTGTTGCGTTTCCAGGTGAACAAGATCGATTTACTATAGATTATTATAGTGTTGAAAAAACACTTTTTAAAAATCATGCATTTGTACCGTTAGCAGTACATATGAATTAAAGCATTCTATATTTAGAATGCTATTTTTTTACATAAAAACGATTGCGATTAATAAAACGCATAGTTATATTTTGGAGGGTACACAGTGAGTGCACATGAGATTTTAGGGCCTGCAGATAGGCCAAATTTAGGACGTTGGATACCATTAAGTTTTCAACACGTATTTGCAATGTTTGGAGCAACAATTCTTGTTCCGCTTTTAACAGGGCTCAGTCCCTCTACAGCATTGTTTACAGCGGGAACAGGAACGCTTTTGTATGTATTGATTACTGGTGCTAAAGTCCCTGCATTTCTGGGCTCATCATTTGCCTTTATTCCAGCTCTCATAGGGATTTCTTCAACATACGGGATGCCTTATGCACTGGGAGGGGCCTTTTGTACTGGTATTTTTTATGTGATAGTTGCAAGTATTGTAAAAGTTTCTGGCACCTCGTGGTTGGATAAAGCCCTTCCACCAGTTGTTATTGGTTCAGTAATAATTGTAATTGGTCTTAACTTAGCACCTACTGCAATGTCTTCTGCAATGTATGATTCCGACGGAAACTACTCTCTTGTTCACTTATCAATAGCTGCAGTTACATTGGCAATTGCTGTTATTTCAAGTATTTTTCTAAAAGGATTTTTTAGCACAATTTCAATTTTGATAGGCCTTGTTGGTGGATATGTATTTACGCTTGTTATGGGTTTATTTTTCCAACCTTATAATCTAATCAATTTTGCCGTAATTGGAGAGGCTTCATGGTTTGGCTTTCCCACATTTGCTGTACCAAAATTTAGTTTTGTTCCTATTATCACCTTTATTATTGTTTCGCTTGCAACTATTTGTGAACACTTAGGCGATACTTTAATAACATCCAAGGTTATTGGAAGAGATATTTACAAAGACCCAGGGCTTCACAGAACTCTTATTGGTGATGGTGTGGCAACAACATGGGCAGCTCTTTGGGGAGGGCCTCCAAATACAACGTATGGTGAAAATATAGGAGTAATGGCAATTACTAAGGTGTACAGTGTATGGGTAATTGGTGGAGCTGCGGTTGTTGCGGTTTTCTTGTCCTTTATTCAAAAATTTGGTGCTGTAATTCAAACCATACCAGGTCCTGTAATGGGTGGAATTTCAATGTTGCTTTACGGCCTTATTGCATCTAGTGGACTTAGAACTATAGTTGAAAGCGGTGTTTGCTACAAAGATAAGCGTAACCTAACCATATCATCGGTTGTTATGGTTATAGGTATAGGTGGCGGAATTCTTCAGTTTAATATAGGTTCAGACTTTCAGTTTTCGTTGGGCAGTGTTGCTTTAGCAACTGTTGTGGGCATTTTATTAAACTTGCTTATACCAAAAAAAAATGCAGTTATTGCTGAAAAAGAATAATTATAGCTTTGCTTGCATTTAAAATGGGTGTATAATTATAGTAAAGGCACTAAGGTAAAGTGCCTTTACGGTTTACTCATTTAATTGATGGACAACTTGGAGGTTACATTAATATGGAAATTTGCTTGTATAATGCAACTGTTTTAACGGGATTTTCAGAAATGGAAAACTGTGCAGTTTTAATTCAAGATGGTATGATTGCCGATGTTTTTTCACAAAGAAGATTTGAAAAAAGGTCATTTAGTGCTTCCGTACGTTTAATTGATGTAAAAGGGGCATATATTTCGCCGGGCTTTATAGATACCCATATACATGGCTTTATGGGCAGTGGTACCGATAATTGTACGGCAGAGGCAATGCTCGAAATGTCAAAAAATCTTGTACAGTATGGTGTAACAGGGTTTAACCCGACAATGTATCCATCATCTGAAGAACAAATGATAAAGAACATTAAAGAAATCGTAAAGGCTATGGGCAACGAAGAAGGCGCTAAAATTATGGGAATTCATATGGAGGGCCCATTCCTTTCGAGAGAAAAACTGGGAGTGCAGCGAGCAGAAACAGTAAAAGATGTTGATCTTGAGCTTATGGAGCGCCTATGGGAAGCTTCTGAAGGCCATATTGTAAATATGACAGTTGCACCAGAGATAAAAAAAATGCGTTATCTTGCATTATATTGTTTACAAAAAGGAATAGTGTTACAAGCAGGTCACACAGATGCAAATTATGAAAATATGGTAGAAGGAATGCAAGTTGGAATTCTTCATGCAACACACCTTTATAATGCCATGAGTCAGATGCACCATAGAAACCCAGGAGCTGTAGGAGCAATTCTCATTCACCCAGAAATGTCATGTGAAATTATAGCAGATGGAGTACATATTCACCCTGATTTAATAAAACTTTTGGCACGCGATAAACCTCTGGATAAAATTGTCTTGGTTTCTGATGGTTTAACACCAACAAAGAGTAATGCAGATAAGCTTGTAGCAAATGGAGAAGATGTAGTATTTGAGTCTGGTAGCTTTCATAGAGCAAAGGATGGAGTTATTGCTGGTTCTTCTTTAACAATGCTAAAGGGTATAAGCAATCTTGTTGAATGGGGCTTTTCATTAGCGGACGCGGTTAAAACGGCCACATTTAGTCCTGCTTCTATTATGAATTTTAAGAAGAAGGGTATGCTAATTCCTGGTTACGATGCAGATATTGTTGTCTTTGATAAGCATTTTAATGTATTATTTGTATTATGTGATGGCAAAGTAAAAAAAGATATATTATAAAAAAAGCATTACACAAAGTAGGAGAATAAAAAATGAGACTGATTATACAACAAGACTACGATAATTGTTCAAAATGGGCTGCAAATCATATTGCAAGTAGAATTTGTGACTTTGCTCCAACACCAAAGAATCCGTTTGTACTAGGGCTTCCTACGGGGAGTACTCCTCTAGGGACGTACAAAGCATTAATCGATTTATATAAAGAGGGAAAAGTAAGCTTTGAACATGTTGTGACGTTTAATATGGATGAGTATGTAGGACTACCGAAAGATCACCCTCAAAGTTACTATCATTTTATGTGGGAGAACTTTTTTAATCATATCAATATAAAAAAAGAAAATGTGCATATACTTGATGGAATGGCTCGTGATTTAGAAGCTGAATGTAGTGCTTATGAAAAAGCAATTACAGGTTGTGGAGGCATACATCTCTTTTTAGGTGGAGTTGGGGTAGATGGACATATAGCATTTAATGAGCCTGGGTCTTCATTAAGCTCTAGAACCCGTATAAAAACACTAACCCATGATACAATTCTTGTAAATGCACGATTTTTTGGTGGGGATATTAGCCAAGTTCCAAATACTGCACTTACGGTGGGCGTTGGCACCATTATGGATTCAAAAGAGGTTCTTGTTCTGATAACCGGACATAATAAGGCGCGTGCCTTGACTCATGCAGTTGAAAAGGGGATAAGTCAAATGTGGACGATTAGTTGTTTGCAAATGCACCCCAAAGCCGTTATTGTTTGTGATGATGATGCTACAGATGAATTGAAAGTAGGTACCGTAAGGTACTTTAAAGATATTGAGTCATCTAATGTAAATAATTCAATTTAAAATAAAAAAGGTTCACTTGCTTAGTGAACCTTTTTTTTGTTCATAAAGAGAACCGTTTTATTCTCCAATTGAAATATAGACCTCAGATACCACTGCCTCTGCAGTTTTTGCATCTGTTGCAGCTTTTAATGATTCTGAACTTACAGATGTTAGTGTTAAGTCATTTTGCTCTGCTGTAGTATTTCCTAATGCTTCATTAACTTTACTTTGAAATGGGTTAGAAGCACTTTCACGTGATCCTACACGAGATATGTTTCCTCCCCTAACAGAAACCTCTTTGCCTCTTTTCCCCATAAAGACAACAAGACCTCTACCAACTCTTATCGTACTGTAGCCCATATCAAGTTGCGTCCCTCGCACAGAAGCGGTTGCTACTGGAGTATTCACCACAAAGCCTACGCGCTTATTTTGTGACGCTTGCACATCAGCACTAATTGAACCTAGGTCAATAAAGACTTCAGATGAATGAGCATCATCTGTTTCGGTTAATTGTTCAAGAGTGACTCGAGAAAGTTGGTTTACAACCACACTTGAGCCAGCAATTTGAATAACAGCTTGAGATCTAAACCCTGTAGAAATAACTTTTCCTGATTCTACAGCATCTCCAGGTTTAAGTGCTATCCATCCTGAATCAGCTTGAACTTCTACCTTTCCTGCTATAGATACCACAGTTCCGCTTAATGCAAACACCGGTAAGCACATTATGCATATAACTACAATAGTTAAAAGACTTGTTTTTATATTTTGTTTCATAAAACCCCCTTGTATACCTAATTTATAGTATAACTCACTTACAAAAATTTTTCAATATTTTCTTAAAATGTACATTAATTAAAATGTCAATGCTAGTTTCACACTGGCTTCTAAATAGGATTCTTCTTCTTTAGCCGCAGGTAAAAACTGCCCTGCTGAAGCTATAAGGGTTAAATCTGCAAAGATATCCCATCTCGTTGCGCATAGCCATTGAAAACCAGAGTATCCTTTTTCGGCACTTTCATTCATAACATTAAATAGCACATTCGGCTCTAAAAAAAGTAATAAATTACTTATTGGGCGCATTGTTCCAACAAGTCCTGTTTTTACATGGCCAGCATATTCAAGTGTTTGACTTATATTTGCCGAGTTTGAGGTAAACGTTGTAAAAGAGTTTTCTGCCCCGCCAGTTGCAAAAACTGTTTTCCAAGAAAGCAATGATGATGCAAATGAAAAAAACGAAGAAAACTCAAGCGATGATATATTAGAAACTGCCCATTTTTCTTTTCCTTGAGCTAATCCCATAGTTGAAGATACGGTGTAATATATATTATCGCTAATAGGCCCGTTTAGAGCAGCCGTTGCATATATCCTATTATCGGGATTTTCTTTAGCCCCAACATCAATTGCAGAAAGAATTTCTCCATATACATTTTGGTTTGCAAAAAGCTGTGGTAATTGAAGTGAGATATTTGCAAGGAGAAAAGGCGCTGCTAGGGTGTAAGCATCTGAAAGTATTGTTTCATTTGGCGCAACGTTCATTGTAATTGAATGCGCATTTAATAAACCTGTAAATCCTATTAGTGAGCTAAGTTGTAACCCTTGGTTTTCAAACAAGAGGCGAGCGCCATCTACAGGCTGATCAAGTATAAGACCTGTTATATCTGATGTATCAAATCGACCCGCATCTACTAAGAAAAAAGCTGAATCGCCGTACGGGATTTGTACATTGTACTTTAATGAAGGAAGGTCAATAAGGTGAGCAAATGCTAACTCCTCGCTTCCATCTAATTTTGTCGACAAGCTGAATTCGTAATATCCTTCTCCCGAAATACTCATGGGGACTTCAGCGTTGATTGGTGCGTGAAACGAAAATGTTAGTGCATCACTGTGTTCAATGTCTAATGTATCTAAAGGCCCTGTAAGCTCTACATTTGCTTCAATATTCCCTGCCCAAGAAAAGGCAATCACGGGTGCTGTTATTATTAAAAATAATATGCTAAATAAAATAATTTTTTTCATATTTTCCTTGTAAATTATATAAAAGTTTTTGTCTATCGCGAGATAAATGGCGTAAATTCTAATTCGCCCAAAAATGATCGTAAATTTACTGTTTCATTTTTAATTGAGTATTCAATACACTGTGTAATAAGTATTAAAGCTTCTCGTCCTGTAACATTTGCACTTGGGTTAATGGTGTTACTAATATAGCCGAGTGCCTGCAAGTCTTTGAGAGCATAGCGTGGAGATTGAGTAATTTTGTGCATTAACCCATTTTTTATATTCCATGCATGAGTACAAAAGTATGCAAGGTCACTATATGATAAGCTTTCTTCCTTATCTTTTATTTTTGGAAACTGCATATGTTCTTCGAGTGCTGCTAGAGCTTGGTCATTTTGATTTTCATCTTCGAGAATATCAAAATATATTGCTGCAAAATATGCTACATCTGAGAGATTTACTGTTTCTGCTTCAATCATTTCAGTAACACTTTCTGCCGTTTGTGCAAACATAGCGAAACAAAAAAATGTAAAAAACATTGTGAAAAAACTAATTTTTTTCATTTTCACTCCTTTACTTTATTTTGTACTATGATATACTATATTATATGAATAATCAACAGAAGAATACTAAAAAACAAAAGAAAATTTTGGGAAAATACCCTGAGTTTATCATTGCAATTGTCGTATTTTTGACAATAGGGTTAGTATCTCGAATTGGCTGGCTAGATGTATTAGAGCTTAATGCATATGACCTTTTATTACGCGTAAAACCAGATACCGTAGAAAGGGATGATATTGTTATTGCAGCAATTGACGATGCTTCTATTGGAGCGGTGGGTACGTTTCCTTGGCCGAGAGATGTTTTAGCAGATGCAATTATCAGAATGCGTGAACTTGGCGCAGAGCAGGTAAGCTTTGATATTGAGTATTTGTCGGCCTCTACACAGGGATTGAACCCTAAAGGTGTAGAAGAGCTTCCTAATTATTTTGCATACGCAGAAACAGAGGTAAGCGCAAGTATTTCTGATATTTCTGCGGCCGTTGCAACAGGGAATTTGCCCCCCGAATATCTGCCCGATGAGGCCAACAGACTAATATCTGACTTTATTATTCCAACTTTCAATTTTTTAGAAGATGAAATAAATACAGAGGTTTTTCGAAACAATGATGATTATTTTGCACAAGCACTACACTTTTTTGGTAATTCTTGGCTTACAATAAATGCAGGCGATGTAGGTATTCTTGTTTCGGAGTCTTTAGAAGCATATGTTCGAGAAAACCATCTTCTAAATAATGTCACTGAGCCTGATGGACTTACTGAACGAGAAAACGAAGTCTTTTTTGAAGATGCGGGTCAAGACAGGCGAATGACACCAGCTCTTGAAACACTCATGCGTGCTTCTACAGGAGCAGGTTTTACCAATATTATTCTTGATTCAGATGGGACGAGGCGGCGTGTTGAACTATTACACGAAACAGAGGGGCAATATATTGGCCAGTTAGTTTTTGCACCACTATTATACACTCTTGATACTGATACTCTGGTGAGAGAACCCAATACTATGATTGTAAAAGATGCATTGTTTCCAGGTGAGGAAGTACGCCGTGATATTGAAATTCCTTTAGATGCAGGAGGGCGGCTATTAGTAAACTGGATACCTGACACCTTTGATGAAAGCTTCAAAAATGAGTCGGTATTGTTTTTGTATAACTTAAATCAAATGGAAGACACATTAATTACAATGTTAACGAACATTGGTGGCTTGAGAATTGGAACAAGCTCAGGTTATCTTTCCTACTATGATGCCGCACAGTTTTTATTGAGCTTTTATGAAGACCTTCAAGCAACGAAGCGTTCTTTGCTTGAAGATTTATCTGGGAACACTACCCGTGAGGATTCCCGATATGATGAATACTTTGCACGGAGAGCAGAATTTTTTGAATATTGCCAGGAATTAATAAATCCGTTCTATATGGATGAAATAGCTTCTTCTCTAGACATAGTTGCTACGGATGAAAATCGTCTAGCTATGGAAGACGTTAAAACAAGTATTGCTAGCATGTTTGATGCTTTTGCGGAGCAGCTTGGAATTTACAACGAAGCCTTTGCGACTTCAAAAGCAGCTTACGATGGCTCATTTGTTATTGTTGGACATACTGCAAGTAACTCAACTGACCTTGGGACTACCCCATTTGAAGGCCAATACCCAAATGTAGGTACCCACGCAAACGTATATAACACAATTTTAAGTGAAAATTTTATTACACCTATTTCAAGAAATATTACTATGCTCCTTTCTTTCTTATTATTGTTCTTCTATGCATTAACTGCAAGTAAGGTTGGAAGTACTGCTAGAAATGTATGCGGGGTAATTACAATAATTGCTGTTCCGCTTATTGCAATCGGTTTTATTTATTTTAACTATTACATTGCGCTTGTTTCTACACTTTTTGATGTTATCCTAACATATGTTGGAATACTTCTTTTTTACTTCAGTGTTGGTGAGCAAGATAAAAAATTTCTACGCCAATCATTTGAAACATACTTATCAGATGATGTTGTTGAAGAAATTGTTGCTAGTGGTGTGCGGCCAGAGCTTGGTGGCGAAGAAAGAAATGTTACAGCGCTATTCTCAGATATTAAAGCATTCTCTTCCTTCTCTGAACAGCTTTCAGCAACTCAGCTTGTTGATATTTTGAACGATTATCTTACAGCATTGAGTGATGAAATTCTTGTTCAACGTGGTACCATTGACAAGTATATTGGAGACGCTATTGTTGCTATCTTTGGGGCGCCTATCCCAATGGAAGACCATGCATGGAGAGCTTGTGTGTCTGCAATACGAATGAAACAAGCAGAAGAACTTGTTAATGAAGGTTTAAAAGAAGTAAATGAGCAACTTGTTGCAGACGGTAAGTCGCCAATTGCAATACAAACTAGAATAGGCCTTAATACTGGTGACATTGTTGTTGGAAACATGGGAACTCAAAAAAAGATGAACTATACTATGATGGGTGACGATGTTAACCTTGCCGCTCGTTTAGAAGGTGTAAATAAGTCCTATAGCTCATGGATTCTTATTTCTGAGAGCACATGGGAAGCTGCTAATTCTGGAGAAAACAAAGGCAAGCTGCTTGGTCGCCGCCTAGATCGCGTAAGAGTAGTTGGTAGAACAACTCCTGTTCAGCTCTATAACCTTGTTGGTATAAGGGAGGAGCTTTCAAGAGAGCAAATTGAGTGTGTCGATCTTTTCCACCAAGGGCTTGAGTTATACATGAATAAGAATTTTAAAGAAGCTATGGATGTATTTAAGCAAGCTTTAACGGTGTTCCCTGGAGATGGCCCATCTGAAGCATTTTTGCAACGCTGTGAAGAGTTTATTAAAAAAGGCGTTCCTGAGAACTGGAACGGAATTGTAAATATGACATCAAAATAGAGCATTTCAGTGGTGCAGTATTGAAGCAAAAAGATTAGCGCTGTTTAGAGCTCTGCTTTACGCTTGTTTCACAGCATAATGAAATAATAGTTTAATTAACATTAAACGAAACGGTTTACCAATATTTTGAGCGTAACTGCTTAATCTTTGAGGTAAGCCGTTTTTTTTCTAGCCTGCGTTCATTTACAGATCTTGGCACCTTTGTTTTTTTTCGTTTTGGTAGTAATGCTCCGCTAGTAAAGATTTTTCTTTCTATAATCTGCAATGCAATTTTTCGATTGAGTTCTTGACTTCGTTCTTGTTGTACAGAAACAAAAAGCTGATTTTCCTTATTTATATGGGAGGCTAATCGTGTTCTAACTTGAATCTTTTCATCATCACTCAGCCCTTCTATTTGTTCAAGTGAAATATAGGCAAAAACCTTTGTATTTACCTTATTTACATTTTGCCCTCCTTTTCCTCCAGAGCGAGAAAAGGTAAAGCGGGTAAAACTTTCTATTGATTCATGAATCTTTTTTCTATCCATATGTGTGTACATATTATCATAACGAGCATATTTTGTCACATAATTGCTAAGAGCAACGCAAAATAGCTTTTTTTTCTTTTACCTACTTGACAATAATGCACTTCATAGAATACTATATTCTGTATGACTGCTAACGAACTAAGATCAAAATTTATAGAATTTTTTAAAACAAAGAATCATGCCGAAATTTCAGGTAAATCAGTTATTCCTGAAAATGACCCTACTGTATTATTTACTACTGCGGGGATGCACCCACTTGTGCCATATTTAATGGGAGAGCCTCATCCTGCAGGTAATCGACTTTGTGATTATCAAAAATGTATTCGAACTGGGGATATAGACTCAGTTGGTGACTCATCTCACCTTACGTGCTTTGAAATGCTTGGAAACTGGTCTTTGGGTGATTATTTTAAGGATGAATCAATTAATTGGAGCTTTGAGTTTTTAACTGAAAAACAATGGCTAAACATACCAATTGATAAAATATCGGTTACCGTTTTTGAAGGCGAGGAAGGAATTCCTCGTGATGATGAATCTGCAGCTCTGTGGGAGTCTTTGGGTATTCCTACTGAAAGAATCTACTACCTACCTAGAAGCGATAACTGGTGGGGTCCTGCTGGAGAAACAGGTCCATGTGGCCCAGATACCGAAATTTTTTATGATACGGGACTTGCTTCTTGCGGTAATGATTGTAGACCTGGGTGTAGCTGCGGAAAATACATAGAAATGTGGAATAACGTTTTTATGCAGTATTACAAAGATAAAGATGGAAATTACACAAAACTTGATAGACAATGTGTAGATACTGGAATGGGTATTGAAAGAACCGTTGCAATGCTTCAAGGAAAAAAATCAGTATACGACACAGAAGTTTTTAGACCTATTCTTAACAGTATAGAAGAACTTACTGGTAAAAAATATGGTGATGATGAATTAGTTGATACCTCCATGAGAATTATATGCGACCACTTGCGCGCATCTGTGTTTATTCTAGGAGATCCTAAATCTGTTCTTCCATCAAATGTTGGTGCAGGATATGTTCTTCGCCGCTTAATTCGAAGAAGTGTTCGTCATGGTAAAAAGCTTGGCTTAGATGGAGAGTTTTTAACAAAACCAGCACAAGTTGTAATTGATAATTTTAAAATTGCATATGCAGAGTTAGAAGAAAAAAAGCAAGAGATTTTTGATGCGCTTCGAGCAGAAGAAATTAAGTTTTTAGACACTCTAAAAAAAGGAGAAGCAGAATTTGATAAGCTTCTTCCAAATTTGCTAAGAAACCCTCAGAAGGTAATTCCAGGAAGAGTTGCATTTCGCTTGTATGATACTTTTGGATTCCCAATTGAATTAACAGAAGAGCTTGCTGCAGAGAATGGTTTTACTATTGATAGAGAAGCTTTTGATGAAGCATTTAAAAAGCATCAAGAACTTTCTAGAGCTGGAAGTGAACAAGTATTTAAAGGTGGTTTGGCTGATCATTCTGAACAAACCACAAAGTATCATACAGCAACGCATCTTTTACACCAAGCTTTAACAGATGTATTGGGTGAAGCAGTTGCCCAAAAAGGGTCAAATATTACAGCTGAGCGAATGAGATTTGACTTTACCCATCCGCAACCGATGACTAAAGAAGAAGTGCAAAAAGTTGAAGATATTGTAAATGAAATAATAAAAGCAGACCTTCCTGTTTCAATGGAAGTTATGGATATTGAAGAAGCAAAAAAAACTGGAGCAAAAGCACTGTTTGGTGAAAAGTATGAACAAAAAGTTAAAGTATATTCAGTTGGAGATTTCTCCAAAGAGGTGTGTGGTGGCCCTCATGTTGAATCAACTGGTTCTATCGGTACTTTTAAGATACAAAAGGAGCAATCATCATCCGCAGGAGTTCGTCGGATACGCGCTGTGATAAGCTAATTTTATGTAACTATTTTAGTATTCGGTTGTTCTACGTTGTGGTGGTGTGTATATAATTAAAAATAAGGAAGATATATGAAACGATTATTGGTATTGATTATTGTAGCGCTAAGTACTTTAGCCTTTGCTGGAGCACAAAGTGATTTACAACCACTTGTTACAATTAAGTTAAATAAAACAGAGTCAATCACTTTAAGACAACTTAAAGAGAGAGTTGAAACGTATTCAAAGCAAACAGGCGTTGCTAACTTTACTATTGAGCAAAAAAGAGAAATTCTTGACTCTATGATTGATGAAAAATTAGTTGTTCAGGCTGCAACCCAAGCAGGAATCAGTGTTACTGATTCTATGGTAGATCAAGCATTTTTACAATCAATTTCGGCTCAAGTGGGAACTGCAATTACCGAGCAACAATTTGCTGCTATTGTTCAAGAACAAAGTGGCATGAGCTTAGATGACTATTTTCAAGCACAAGTTGGAATGGATTTAGATGAATACAAGGACTATTTTAAATCTCAGCTTATTGCACAACAATATGTATTATCTCTTAAACAAGCAGAGCTACAACAAAACTCTACGGTAACAGATGCAGAAATTCGCTCCTTTTTTGAAATTAATAAATCTTCATTTGTTCAAAATGATATTTTAAAATTATTTTTAGTTGTAGTTCCAAAAGGAAGTAATGCAGCAGCTGCAAGAACATTGGCAAACGAATTACACAGCGATTTAAAAGCAAATAGAACTACATTTAATGAACTACGGTTAGGTATGCAGCAGCCGAATGCAGGTTTTCAAGCAGGTGATATCTTTTTAAGCAAAGGTACTCTTGCAGCTCAACAGCTAGGTATGGATTATGAAACCTTGTTAGACTTATTTACAAAAAATGTTGGACACTATGATGATGTTGCGGAAACACAAACTGATTTTCAATTCTATGTTATCCAAGATAAATTTGATGCAAAATTATTAAGCCTTGATGATGTTGTGCAACCAGACACCACTGTGACTGTTTATGAGTACATACGATCACAATTATCACAACAAAAACAGGCAAGTGCCTTTACCACTGTTGTAGCTGAGGTAACCGATTCGCTTAGAACGAGCGAAAACTACCAAATGCTAAGAACTGATTCTGCACTTAATAGCCTTTTAGATTGGTAGCATAATGGCGCGCCGAAAAGGTAGAATACTAGCCTTTCAAGCACTCTACGCTTGGGAGGCAGGAGCCGCAGATGCCTCAAATATATTAGAATTTACGTGGGCTACACCTACTCTTTTGGAAAGGCTAGGGGAAGAAGGACTCGCTTTTTCTCGCATTATTGTGCAAGGCACCCTAGACCATTTAGATGAGATAGATGCCGCAATTTCAAAGCATTTAGTAAATTGGGAGTTTTCCAGATTAAACAAAGTTGATGTTGCTATACTTCGCATTAGTGTTTATGCTCTCCTATTTCAAAAAGACATTCATCCCTCAATTACTATTGATGAGGCGATAGATATTTCTCAAGAGTTTGGAACCGATGACTCCTTTCGGTTTATACATGGTATTTTAGGTAGTATTCAATCTGATATAGCTAATGCAGATGAACTTCCTAAACAATCATAGTAAGATTTCTTCGGGAGCTATTGTGATAAAAAAGTATAGCATCCATTTTTTATATTTCACTTTTATTCTTTTTTTCTTCTCATGCTCATTGAGCTCTACGGGACTTTCAATTGATCAAAAACTTTCAGAAGTTGACTCACTAATTTCTATTGGCGATTATGATGCAGCATGGTCATCTTTAAAAGATGTAGCTCGGACAATCCGAAATCCATCAGAAACGCTTGGAGTAGTTAGGCGAGCTCTTGTTTTACAAAAAGACGATTTTGCAAAAGATCAGCTTTATGATGCACTAAAAAAGACGCCAGAAAATCAAGAACTTATAGCCGTTTATGCTCATATGCTTATGAATGATAAAGACTACGAGGATGCGTTGGCATATGCGCGTAGCTTAGAGGGTGGCCCATATGGGTCAATATATTCTGAGCTTCGATTTAGAATGGATGAGCAGCGAATTGAAAAGGAAAATAGAGAAAAACGAGAAGGTGAAGAGCTAGAAATTATCGATTATTACTCTGAAAGCTATGTGCAAGCATATGCCGATATTGCATTTTCAACTGGTGCCGATGAATATTTACGAAATGCTGCATTGGTTCACGCTTTGAAAGGGAATATGACTAAAGCTTCTTCATTTCATCCTAGTGCTCTAACCGTTTATGATGCTCCATGGTTTTGGGCGCAAATAAGTTATGATGCGCATAAATTTGATCAAGTTATTTCAGATTTACAGCACTTTGATTTAACCGTTGATGAGCTAGCATTGCTTGCAGATGCATATGTTCATTTGGGATTGCTTGAGGATGCTCAAAGGATATGGCTAGAATCTACACAAAGGTTTACGATGGAGAACCCTATTGCCTGGCACAATACGGCATTGTATTATCAAGATGTGGGTGACAGAAAAAATGCGAATGATTTAGTAGTGCATTTAGTCGAAACCTTTCCAGACTATATTGGTGGTTTGGCCGCTTATGGGCGTTTTAGCTTATTGGATGATTTATATACATCAGAATCTATTTTTGCACCTATATTGCAAGAGAGAGGCTTACAAACGCTGCAAATGCAAGAAAATGCGACAATTATTGATTTAGATGTAAATGATGCTATGCATCGTATCGATATAGCAATAGAACAAATTCAAGAAGAGGACGAATCTGCTGCGATGGAGCTAATTATAGAGCGCCATAAGCTCAATTGGGCTGCCAGTCCGCCCTTATCTTCACAGCAAAAGGTATCTGATATTTGGCGACTCTTGGAATCAAACATTATTGAGCCGTATGGGTATAACTCGGTGCTAGTTCAGTATGCAATGTGGTTTTTTCTTACCCAAGGCATGGTTGATGAAGCAGAGGGTTTATTTTCCTCTCACTTAACAACACGGTATGCTAGTGTATTTGAGACTGGTGAACTGAATACAAAAGTACCAATCGAAGATATGGAAATATGGGAATATGAGTATGGTGCATATATTGCACTTTCACAAAAACGGTTTGTTGATGCTGAAGCATGGTTATCGTCATTAATTGTTGGCAATTCTGTGCTACCAACAATCCCTGTTCCTGCAGTGATAAATCTTACCACATTATATAATGCGATGGGAAAACGCTCTCAAGCACTCACGCTCTACGAGCAAGTTTTGCCAAATAGCAACGATGAAATATTAAATGCTGACATTTATTATCGCATGGCACTTATACAATATGAAATGGGTGAAAATAACCGAGCTTCTGTTTCATTAAACGAAGCATTACGACTAGACTCAAACCATAGTGGCGCAAGGCTTTTACAAAAGAGAATGAGAGATTAGTGTTATTTTTTTAATAACGCAGCAAATGGATTATAGGTTTCTTCTGTGTCTTGCTTATCAAGGTAATATTCTACATCACTTTCTTGCTCTTTTGCAACAGCCGGTCTAAGCGAAAGGCGCTTATTTTCTGTGTCAATACTTTGAATAACAACATGCATAATTTCGCCTTTTTGAAAAAGTTTTCGCAAATTTGTGCCACCCTTAGCACTTTCTATTTCTGAAATATGTACTAAGCCATCTAAGCCCTCTTCAAGAGTAACAAAAAGTCCAAATTCTGCAATTTTTGAAATAACGCCCTTGTGTTTTGAGTCTTCAGGATACTTTTGCTTTACGGTATCCCAAGGGCTAGATAATAAGGCTTTTAGGCTCACGCTTATTTTTTCATTTGCCCAATCAATTTTTAGTATTTTTACCTCAATTGCTTGCCCCACACTGAGGTGTTTTGATATATCATCTACGCGACTTAAGGCAATTTCTGAAATAGGTAAAAGTGCTTGAAGCCCTTTTATGTTTACAAAGGCTCCAAAACTTTGTAAGGAAAGAACGTCACCTTGTACTGTCATGCCTTCTTTTAGTGTATCTTTTAAGCTTTCAAGGCTTGCTTCATGCTCGGTTTCTAATGCTGCTCTGTTTGATACTAAAAGGTTTCTTCCGCCTTCTTTGTATTCTTGAATGATAAAGGTTAAGCGTTTTCCGATATAAAAAGAAGGCTCTTCTTTTTGCCTATACCCCATTTGAGAGTAGGGACAAAAGGCACGGGTTTGCCCGATGCGTACTTCAAAGCCACCTTTAATTTCTTTTTCAACAAAGCCCTCTATAGGGATTCTTCCTGCATGAGCTTTTTCGAGCATGGCAGAGTCTGCCTTGTCGGAGCTTATTTTAGTGGTAAACTGCATTTCCCCGTGTTTTTCACCTAAGAAGAATACGGTAATTTTATCGCCTTCTTTGACGCTTATTTCGCCTTCATCATTGGTAAGCTCAGATGCTTCTAACACACCTTCTGACTTTGTATTTAAATCTAAAAAAATATAATCTTTTGTAACTGAAACAATGGTTGTTTCAATTTGTTCGCCTTGTTCTAAAAACTTCATGGGTTCTCCTAATGATTCCAATTGTAGCAAACTTTTTGAAAAAATGGAAGTGGGTAGAGCGAAGTAGGGAAGGAACCGCAAGAATTAAAGGATTTATGGGATTTCTATTGGAAGGTACTATATGAATTTTAACAAAGCGTAAAGACTGATACATGCCAAAAATGTAAACATTTTTACTTTTAGTTGTTTTGGTGGTATGTGTAAATGGCGCTCACAATGCGACAGATAAAAATCTGCGTCATCTGCGGCTAAAAAATGACCAATCTTAGTGGTATACGCAAAAGTAAAGATTGTCTATGCCGCTACGGAGATTCTTCACTGATGCAAGAATGTGGGGTAATAATCAGAATGACAGGCAAGTGGCGTATACAAAAAAAATGCATACCTTGACATTTACCCCTCTATGTGGTATTTATTACTATGACAGAAAATAAAACCCCTCGAACTATGCAAGATGTGCGTACTACATGTGCTAGCTCTGTTGCAGCAACACTTACCCTTTTGGCAAAACAAAAAGAAATAGATTTAGTCGCTTCAGGATTTTCAGTAAATGCAATATTAACAACCAATATCACAATTGAAATACCACCCAACCCTGAAATGGGAGATATTGGCATTCCTATGTTTGCCTTTGCTAAAGCATTTAGAATGGGACCGCCTCAAATTGCAGGTGAAATAGCCAAGATGATAGAAAATGACTGTGAGGCAGCAGAGCTTGGAGTTTTTTCGGCTGTTGGCCCATACGTTAATATAAAGCTTAATAAAACGCTTGTCTCAAAGATTGTGCTTTCAAAAATTTTAGAACAAGATGATAAATATGGAACGCTTGATGATTCTGGGAATGCTCCTCTTAAGGGAAAGAGGGTAATGATTGAGTTTTCAAGTCCCAACACAAATAAACCTCTTCATTTAGGACACCTTAGGAATGATGCTCTTGGTGAAAGTTGCTCGAGGCTTTTAAAAACTGCAGGTGCTGATATTCATAAAGTAAACATTATCAATGACCGCGGCGTGCATATTTGCAAGTCGATGCTTGCATACAAAAAATTTCATGCAGACAAAGGGGATACACCTCAAAGCTTAGGAATAAAAAGTGATCGTTTTGTTGGTGATTGTTACGTTGAGTATAATACCTATAGTTCAACAAACCCCGAAGCAGAAAAAGAAGCACAAAACTTACTTATTGAATGGGAAAATGGAAATGAAGATGTGCGCGCTCTTTGGCGTACTATGAATGACTGGGCTATTAGTGGGGTTAAACAAACCTATGAGCGCACGGGTATTTCCTTTGATAAATTTTATTTTGAAAGTGAAACATACCTAAAAGGAAAAGAAGAAATACTACAAGGCTTACAAGACGGAATCTTTTATAAAGAAGAAGATGGCTCTGTGTGGGTAGACTTGGCAGAAATTAACCTAGATAAAAAGGTGCTTTTGCGAAAAGACGGAACAGCTCTTTATATGACGCAAGATATAGGAACCGCAATATATCGCCATACCGATTGGGATTTTAATCAACTCGTGTATGTAGTTGGAAATGAGCAAAATTATCATTTTACTGTTTTGTTTTATATTTTAAAAAAACTGGGGTATGAATGGGCAGATCAGTTGTACCACCTTTCTTACGGCATGGTAAATCTTCCAGAAGGAAAAATGAAAAGTCGCGAGGGAACAGTAGTTGATGCTGATGATTTGATAGATGGTCTTAGAGATGGAGCTATAGAAGAAATAAACGAAAAGGGTAGGGAAAATGCAGTTGGCGATGTTAAAGAGGTTGGCGAAAAGGTAGCTTTGGGTGCCCTTCATTACTTTTTACTCCAAACAAGTCCTACTAAGGATATGACCTTTAACCCAAAAGAGTCTCTTTCATTTAACGGAAACACCGGGCCATACTTACAATACATGGGTGCGCGTATAACCTCTATTCTTAAAAAAGCACAAGATCTTAGCGTAACAGGAAGTACAAGTGAAAGCAATTTTGCATTATTAAAACATGATGCAGAGTGGGAGCTCATTAAAATACTTGAATTGTACCCAAAAACACTGCAAAGAGCTGCGGAAAACCTTGACCCAAGCTTGGTTGCCAATTATACATATGATGTTGCAAAGGCTTTTAGTAGGTTTTACCATGATTGCCCTATACTATCAGCTGAAAAAGAAGAATTAAAAAATCCACGCTTAGCACTAGCACGCAGCACGTTGGTAGTTTTAAAAAATGCAATGAATCATATTTTAGTGCCATTTTTGGAAACAATGTAGGGTGGTAATTGATAATTAATAAGTAATAAGTAACAATTAGCTAGGGGGTATAAAAACTGCTAACAACCCCCACGAAGCCCTCGTTATCCCGAGCAAAGACACCGTCATTTCGACGTAGCGGAGAAATCTCTTTCCCTACCATCTACACCCTA
>CAYJFX010000015.1:0-27093 GCA_964369735.1 uncultured Treponemataceae bacterium | reverse complement strand
TTAGGCATTGTATTTTTAGTCCATTGTATATTTTCCATACTTTTATGATACCACAGATTTAAAAAAACACAAGAGGTAAAACATAAAAAAACTAAAAAAAAATGAGAAAACCTAAAAAATTTTTAGATTTTCTCATTTTCTATACTATCTTAACAGCTTTATTATCTGTTCTTTTTGATCTTGTCAAAAACTAAAAGAAAACTAAGATGTTGAAGGGCTCCTTGGTGATGGGGTTGCTTATCACAAATAAGTTTTAATTTTTTTTCTGCTTCATCATAACTTTTCAGACCAATCATACTTAGTGAAATTAAATACTCACAGTATAGCTCATTTTTTAGCTGCATATCTTCAGGGAAAATATCTAATTCAGGTAAAGAAACCGCAAAGTAATCATGCTCAAAGCTATCAAATATATGCCTTTCGCCAAATGATTTCATTTTATAAAAAACCCTTTTTGCATCAGTTTCGTTACCCAACTCGGCATGAGCTAAGCCCTGATATAGCATGATGTCCGATGGCTGGTCATGATAATAGAGAGCAATACAAGGATCCGTTGGTCCCATTGTTGCTAACATAAAATATTCATTAGCTTTTTGAACTTCGCTAAGTGCCTTGAAGCAGAGACCTAAATAATAATGCGCGATGTTATCTGGCGTGTTTGGAAGCTTTCCCTCGCCAAGGTTTTCAGGAAAGGTTAACGTTTTTTTTAAGAACTCAATTGCTTCGTCATATTCTCCAGAGCACATTTTTGTTTCGGCTTTTTTTAACAGAGCATAGCGATACTGAGAGCTCACCTTTCCTTCACCACCCTCCCATGGATGGTAAGTGTGTGCTTTAAGCAAAGTCAATGCATCATCATACTCACCCATTAGATTTAGCAAAGTGACATATTCTAACAATAAAACATCTCTTTCCTTCACAAGTTCAAGCTTCGCCTTTAACAGTTCCAATCTTTCAGTAAGTGGAGCATTACACCTTTTTCTTAACTGGTCATATTCTAACAGAAGCCTATGAGAACCCATATCAAGCTCTAGCCCTTTTGCCATATATGACATTGCTAGGGCCTCATTTCGAGAGCATTTATAATGAGCTAATGCTAAATTCCGATACACTATGCTGTAGGTAGAACCTTCCGCAACTGCATCCTCCCAATGTTTTATTGCTGCACCATATTGTTTTTTATCATAATAGATATTTCCCAAATAATAATGTGCTTGCGGGGCAGCTTTCAATAGCTCAACTGCTTTGCTCAATATGATAATCTCATCGAGTTTATTAGGAAAGCAATAGTCTGGGTTCATACCCTCTGCCGCAGAAAAGCACTCAATAGCTGCATCATTCCGATTTGCACATGCATTGGCATAGCCTTTATAATAATTGATTAAGGGGTTTTTGGCGGGGCAAGATTCCAAAATAAAAATAGCATCATCAATAAATCCTGCACGCAAATAATCTAATGATAACACAAGATAATTATGCGCATCTTCCCTCATCATGCCTACCCATTCATTGGAGTCAGTTCCTTTTTGAACAAACTTTGCCTCATATGTACACCCCATAAAAAGAGGATCAATATTCAAGCTTTCCTCGATTAATGAGGAGGTATCCATACCAAGAGTTCTCATAAGGGTTATCTTAAGCACTCTCGCTTTCATATTATGCCAATTAAAAATTAGTGCTTTATTTATAAACTCGAGCGCTTCACCATACTGTTTATTCTTGCTGCTAATAATTGCAAGCCAATAAAATCCTGCACCTTGAGTTTCAAAGCTCCATGTAGCCTTATAAAAAGCCTCATAGGCATCTTCTATTTCGCCTAAGTAAAAATTCACTAATCCTAAATTAAAATAACATTCCCCATAGTAAGGATTA
Organism: uncultured Treponemataceae bacterium; assembly: GCA_964369735.1. Lineage (GTDB taxonomy): Bacteria > Spirochaetota > Spirochaetia > Treponematales > Treponemataceae > CAYJFX01. Next base: position 25,221 of record CAYJFX010000015.1, on the reverse strand, counting down.
GGATTTTTCCATATTTGCTTTTCAACTGCCTTTTGAAAATGAAATTTTGCCTTTGTAAAGTCGCCTCGTTTAAAAAGAAGCAATCCATACCCATTATTTAAGCGTAAATCTGAAGCGTCCCTTTTGAGACCTTCTTCATAATAATCTGCGGGCTCATATGTTGCATGCCTATATTGCTCTAAATGCTGTGCTCCGAGAAAAAGCTCCTCGGTTGTTTTTAAGTCTTGGGGTTTTGCTAACTCTTTTGCAGGACTAGGAACAGGCTCTATTTTTTGTTCAGCTGCTGTGTATGATACGAGTACTTTTCCATGATTATTTAATACTAGAACCTCAAACCCTACTGCACTTTCAGAGTCAGTAGCAAATGAATCAGAAAAATAACTATTTGGAGATGTTTCTATATTTTTTTTATATACTTCTTTTTTCTTAAAGCTAATTACTACCTCTAGGTCGTTATGACTTGTTGTTGTATAGACAGAAATACTAGCCACCCCATCTTTAACATCAAAGTTAATCATTGCATCCTTTGTGGCATTTTTTACCCTTCCGACTCCCTTATACGGCATAAAATATTGAACAAAAGACTTTTCTTCGTATGGTTTTAGCCAGGTAAAATCTGGCTGATTATCTGCAAACACACCTGTCATAAGCTCAATATATGGGCCATCCTCATCTGTAAGGTTTGCATCCCATGCCTTTCCAAAATCTGCGTTTCCCCATGTCCATTGTTTTTTACCAGGAGAAATATGATGGTCTGCTACATGCAACAATCCTGCTTTTTTGTTTTCATCATAATTGCCAATAAAATCAAAGTCTGAATGAGCCGCCATATATGATGTAGGAACTTTAACATTTTTATACATAGATATATCCACTCCATCAGAGTAGTCATACTTATAATACTCTCCTGTTGCAATAGGGAAAGTAGACACTGCCCGTTTTCCATGATCCATCACAGCATGCACATCAGGTGGAAAGACCGAATAGGTATAATCATTTACTGGAACTGCTGGATTCGCCCACCATAAAAAGGTTTGAGGCATATCAGTATTGTTATAAAGTTGCCCCTTAATTTCAATAACAGCTGTATCAGGATAGAGTGTAAAGCATCCCATTCCCTTTGTCCCATACATCTTATCAATCTCACTCACACGAATTGTAGCTGACCCGTCTTTGTTTTGACTGAATGTATAGTCAACGGGATTAAAAGTGCTTGGCCTATGATGCTGTGGCCAGTTAAACTCAATTCCTCCAGAAATCCAAGGTCCTGTAAGTCCAACTAAAGCAGGCTTTATTACTTGGTTATAATACACAAAATCATACCCATTGGTTTTATCAAAAGCCCGCTGTATTCTACCACCAAGTTCTGGAAGAACCATAATTTTTAAATATTCGTTTTCCAAGAAGACTGCAGTATACTCCACATCTTCTTTTGTATCTGATATTTTTTCTGTTACAGGAAGAGGATACACCTTTCCTGAGCTTCCTTGATACACTCTGTTTTCTAGAAACATTGGATTTTTTTCTGGCTCATGTACTTTGTATGTAGGAATGATTATTTTTTCTTCCCAAACCATTACCTGATTTTTTTGGCTCATATGCTTACTCCTCTTTCTTTTAATTATAAATATAAAATACCACAAAAATTTGAACAAACAAATAACATATAAAAAATAAAGATGGACAATATTCCAAAATGGTGTTAAAGTAAAGTATGGAAACAGATTCTATAAAAAAGCAAGACGGCTTTATTGATGAAGAATATGTAATCATTCCTGTAGAAGCTTTTGAACCGTACATGAGCCATCAGTTGGTTAAAACTCTCTATTTGATGGATGCAGGCTTTTTTCCAAGAGCAAAGCATCATTTTAGAGAACGGGAAGAAGGAAGCGAAGAATACATACTCATTTATTGCACCGACGGTGAGGGTACAATTGAACTAGAAAATAAAATTTTCCAGCTAAATAAACATGAAGTATGTTGCATTCCTCCGCACACAAAACACCGATATTACACAAATAATAAAAATCCATGGAGTATTTACTGGGTTCATTTTAAAGGCTCACATACAATCCATTATCCACTGAGTGAAAATCAAATCATAACAATTAACTCTCCAGAAGGTGAAAATAGAATTATAACCTTATTCGATATATTATTTCGTACACTCAAAAGAAATTATACACAAGGTAACTATATTTATATAAGCCAAGTGTTAGGTCTTATTTTGGCAGAAATATATTTCAGAGAAAAAATAGATGGGTCATCTGAGCAGGATAAATATATAACAGCTGCAATACGCTATATGCATAAAAACTTACAAAAATCCCTACTCTTAGAAGATATTTCCAAAGAGCTCTCTATTTCAAAAAGCCATCTAAGCGCAGGGTTTAAAAAATTTACAAATAAATCGCCCATTGATTTTTTTATACAAATGAAAATGCAAGAAGCTTGCAGGCTGCTAAAATCAACAAGCATGTATATTGTTGAGATTAGTACTACCCTAGGATACGAAGATCAGTATTATTTTTCACGAATTTTTAAAAAAACGATTGGGGTGTCTCCAAAAGATTATCGCAACAGGGCTTCTATATACAAAGAGTAATATTATCCATTAATTTGCATGATATTTTATTTACATTCTTCTAAAAACTGGTATTATTATAAAAGAAATTTTATTGTAGTGGAGGAAACAATGACACAAGTAATCCCAAAAAAGATGATTGGCATGAAGCTACCAGGTGGTGCAAGGGTAGAAACAGTAGAAAAAGAGGTGCCCACCCCTGGACATGGGCAAGTTTTATTACAAATGAAGGCAGCAAGTTTATGCGGTAGCGATTTAAAATATATTTATTACGAACATACAGATAAAACAGGTGGCGCACGATATGATGATGTTATCGCTGGGCATGAACCTAGCGGACAGGTTGTAGCGATTGGAGAAGATGTTCATAACTTTAAAGAAGGTGATAGAGTCGTAGTATACCACATTCAAGGATGTGGTTATTGTGATGAATGTAAAAAAGGCTTTTTTATAAACTGCCAACAAGAAGAGCGAAAAGCTTATGGCTGGCAAAGAGATGGAGCATTAGCTGATTATATGCTTGCTGATGCAGCGACCTGTATTCACTTACCTGATTTTTTAACCTATGAAGATGGTGCAATGATTGCATGTGGGTTTGGAACCGCCTATCAAGGTCTTTTAAGGGCACATGTATCTGGCAATGACACTGTTTTAGTTATGGGGCTCGGCCCAGTAGGACAAGCATGTATTATGCTGGCCAAAGCACTTGGTGCAATAACAATAGGAGCCGATATATCTAAAGAACGTATAGAAATGGCAAAAAAAATTGGAGCCGACTATGTGTTTGAAAGTGATGAAAACTTAGAAAAACATGTGCTCTCTTGCACTGGAGGCAAAGGGGTTGAAGTGGCAATAGACTGCTCTGGAAGCAATGCTGGCCGTGTTGCTTGCTTAGAATTAGCAAGAATGTGGGGAAATGTTGTCTATTTAGGTGAGCAAGGCAGTGTTACATTCGAGCCAAGCCCTCTTTTATTACACAAAAACCTCTCATTACATGGCTCATGGGTAACTTCCGTTTCAAACATGGAAAAACTTGTTGAGTTACTAGACAGAAAAAAAATACACCCGAGTGATGTCATTACGCACCGATTCCCTCTTAAAAGCACAGAAGAAGCTTTTAAGATTTTTGCTACAGGTAAAACGGGCAAGGTATGTATTAACATGGAGATAAAATGAAAAACTATGATAAGGTTCATGCTTGGCTTTGCGATTCATCATTTGATATTTTAATACTTGGAAGAAGAGATAACTTTGCATGGGTTTCAGAAGGAAATGACAATGCAGTTGTGACAAATATCGATACAGGTGTTGCATACTTGGTGTTATATAAAAACAAACTCACTAATGATGTAATCATTTCTGACAGCAGTGATGCTGCAAGGATTCAAGATGAGCAAAATTCTTTAGGTCTCACTGTCTTTGAAATTCCATGGTATACTAATTTGCATACGCATATCAAAAACTTTTGTGAAGACCAGTCAAAAAAAGGAATGAACTGTGCAACAGACTTTGTAATTCCAAACACTACCTGCGTTTTAGATTTGCTAATAGATCTTCGAATGCAGTTAAATCAAAATGAAATTTTGTCATATAAACAACTTGGTCAAGATTGCGCTTCAATCATTGAAAGAATAGCAATGAGCTCAAAAGTAGGTGAAAGTGAAATTAGCATTGCAAATCGTATAAAAGCAGAGTGCTTTTCTAAAAACATTAGCCCAGACTGTGTACTTGTGGGATCGGATGAGCGCATAGTAAAATACCGACATCCAATGCCAACCAATAAGCAAATTTCTCAAAGCCTCATGCTTGTTCTTGGGGGACAAAGAAATGGATTAAATGTAAGTCTTACCAGAATGATGTATTTTAAATCTATACCTATTGAAATTCAAGAGAGAATGCATGCAACCCAGTACATATTTGCCATGTCGCAATTATTAATGAAAGACAACCGACCTTATAGCGATTATTTTGAAGAGTTAAAAAAAGCCTATGCAGAGGTTAACTATGCTGATGAATGGAAAATGCATCACCAAGGGGGGCCTACAGGGTATGGCTGTAGAGAATTTATTATTAACAGCGGCACTGAAAAAATGATAAAGAACAACCAAGCATATGCATGGAACCCGACAGTTTGTGGAACAAAATGTGAAGAAACAAGCTTGCTCATTGACAACAAGGCAGATATCATAACAAAAACAACAAACTGGCCAAGAAAAGTGATTGAAACACCTCTCGGTAATATTGATGTAGCATCTATCCATATTGACAAGTAGATACTTAGTTTAAAAAAAGCACGCAAAAGTTACTCTTGCGTGCTTTTTTGTATATTTCGACTGAAACAATGAGGAAACTAGTTTTCTAAACTTTGCTTTGCTAAAAGGCAGGCCCCAAACGCAGGGGCATTGCGACGGATTACCCGTTTTAGATTTGGTGTAATAGTAAGTAATTTTTTTTCGATGTTTGTACAAAAGTCTGGTTCATGCTCTAAAATCCCACCAGAAAAAACAATTTCGCAGGACGGCATCTCCCCTACTTGGGTATAAACGCTTGAACAGAGTTTTACCAAACTGTTTTCTGCTTGGTCTAAGATATCCAAGCAAAGAAGATCCCCTTGTCGCCCACCTTCAAAAACGATATTCGCAAAAGAAGCAATTTTTGCTTTGTCAAATTTTGTGTACACAAATGGAAAAAGCTCCCTAAAGCTCGTAACAGTGTAAAAAGATCGAATCAGCTCGGGCAATAGAGACTTTTCATCCCGTCCTTCAGCGGATGCAATTCCCCTTGCTAAACCTTGCATGCCAATCCAATACCCAGAACCTTCGTCACCTAATACATGGCCCCATCCTCCGGCCCGCACAACAGTGCCATTATTTTTTAAAGCTGATGCAATAGAGCCTGTGCCTGAAATAAGAATAAACCCTTCTGTTTTTTCTAAACCGCCTACAAGGGCAGTAATACTATCATTGCACAAAAAAACAGGGCAAGAAAACAATAAGCTGTTCTTAAAAAAATCTTCAAACATTTTTTTTTCATTTGGGGATTCAAGACCTGCACTACCAAAACAGCCTGCAGCAAACATATTAGGAGAAAACGAAAGCGTTTCTAACATTGCATGAACAAGTAGTATCATGTTTTGTTTCACTGTTTCTTCATTTGACGCATGGATGTTTAAGCATGCTCCCGTTCCTTCGTACAAAACAGTGTTATGCTCATCTAATACAGTAATTCTGCCGTGTGTTCCGCCGCCGTCTATACCAAAATAGTACTGCACTAGACCTTTCCTCCAGATAAGTCCTTCTGTCCACCCTCACGTGTAGCAAGAATTTTGTTTATGTTTTTGTCATTCGTATCAAGAAGTTCTTTTGCTTCATCTTTTGATAGAGCAAATAGCACCATAACAATTGCTGTTCGAACCTGTTTATCGGATGCATAAAAAGCGTTTTCTGCTACCTCTACATCGCAATTTGTAATTTCTTTTATTAAACGAATAGAGCGTTTTATAAGCTTTGCATTTACTGGAACGAGGTCAATCATATAATTATTATACACTTTTCCTAAGCGAATCATTGCCGTGGTTGTTATCATATTTAATACCAGCTTTTGGGCTGTGCCAGCTTTCATACGTGTTGACCCTGTAACAATTTCAGGCCCAACAGGAATGCATATGGGAAACTCACAACACGTAAAGATGAGAGAATTCTTGTTACAGCCAATTGCCCCCACTGGGCTCCCTAAAGATTGTGCATATTGCATTGCGCCCACAACATAAGGCGCAGAACCCGAGGCAGTTATTCCAATAAGCATATCTTTAGAAGAAAAGTTTTCTCCTTGTAACTGCTCTATGCCTTGCTGTGAATCATCTTCAGCATTTTCTACTGACTTTCGTAACGCAACATCACCACCTGCTATAAACCCCTGAACCATGTCAGGGCTCACGCCATAGGTCGGAGGGCATTCAGAAGCGTCAAGAACACCAAGCCTACCCGAAGTTCCCGCACCGAGGTAAAAAAGCCTTCCTCCTGCCTTAAAACATTCCACCAAACAATCAATAAGATTTGCAAGCGATGGAATAGATTGCTCAATCACCAAAGGAATGGTTTTATCTTCGGCATTGATAATTCGTAGTATTTCTTCTGTTGTTTTTAAGTCAATTTGAAACGAAGCAGGATTCCTTTGCTCCGTTAGCGGAACGTCACTCATATATACTCTCCTATAAAATCTATAATAATCATTACCACTCGATAAAACTTACAATGATTTTCCCAGTATCAGTCCCGAGTCTATGTGCTCAAGAACAAAAAAACCCATTGCAGTATAAAAGGCTATTGCCTTTTCATTGGAAGAGCCCACACCAAGGTGAACACCGGATACTTTTTTTTCTTTTAAGCGATTTAAGAATACGTGCATTAGAGCTTTTCCACACCCTTTTCCTTGCAACGAAGGTAAAATATCTATATGTAAATGTGCAGGAAAGTCCTTTGCCCAATCTTTTTTACTGCGTTCGTGTACGTTATGAAACAGTTTTATAATTCGATTCTCAAAATCAGTTTTTCCTTCATATGGAAGAGCATATCGCTTACGCAGAGGGGGAAGCCATTCATTTTCCATCCACTCATTAAAACTGTCGGAATTTGTGCAACCTAAAATATACCCTTGGGGTACTCTTTGTTCTATTGTTTTGGGTTTTTCAGAATTGGTATCAGCCTCTTCTACAATAAAGCAACAATCCTGTTCATAGTAAAGATAATTTGTTGCATAATAGTGGCCAATCATGTTCAAGTCGTAAAACATGTTTTCTGAACTCGTGCCACTAAAACCTGTTTTTAAACAAATTTCATTTAAATACGGAGCATCACTAAGATGAGCTTCGCGAATTACTGATGAGTGTTGCATAGCAATATCTCCTTACCCTCATAACCTTTTATACCATTTTTTGTCGCTTTTGTATAGAACACTAGTGAAAAAGCAAGAACTATGGTATACTACATCAATGAAAATACAACATGCAATTGGTCTTATGAGTGGAACTTCTGTTGATGGTATCGATGCAGTCCTTGTTGAAATTTCAGGACACGGCACACATACTTCTGTAAAAGAAAAAGCATTTATAAGTGTACCGTATGAAGAACAAATAAGAACACGTTTACTTACTTTGGCACAAGGAAAAGAAGGTGGCTCTGAAGAATTATGCAAGGTAAACTTTTTACTTGGCACGTTATGTGCAGAGGCATGCGAGGCACTTTGTAATCATGCAAAAATACCACTATCAAACATAGATTTTGTCGGAAGCCATGGTCACACCTTTTATCATATTCCGCAAAAGATGGCATACATGGGTAGAACATTTTCATCCACCTTACAATTGGGGGAAGCCTCAGTTATAGCAGAAAAAATGAATTGCCCCGTAGTAAGTGACTTTCGAGTGCGTGATGTTGCGGCAGGAGGTCAAGGTGCGCCACTTGTACCATACACAGAATTTCTTCTGTATAGTGATAAAGAGCGAAATATTGCCCTTCAAAATATTGGAGGGATTGGGAATGTTACCATAATCCCTAAAGGGGGCAGTTTAGATTCTGTACTTGCCTTTGACACAGGCCCTGGAAACATGATTATAGATGCACTGGTATTCCGCTACACAAATGGCAAACAGTTTTATGATGCAAAAGGAGCTATTGCAGCCTCGGGAAGCACACACCACAGTCTATTAAACTTCCTTTTAGAAGATGAATATTATAGTAAAATGCCACCTAAAACTACTGGAAGGGAAATGTACAATGATGCATTTATAGAGAATTTACTCAATAAAGCCGCCTCATTAAACGTCTCTTTTCCTGATATTATTTGCACAACAACGGCATTTACCGCAAAAACAATATCCCTTGCTATAAAAGATCATGCTCCATGCCCCATTGATAGGCTTATAATAGGCGGAGGTGGCAGCAAAAATGCAACATTGGTTCAGTTTTTAAAAGAATCATTACCCGAGTGTGAAGTTTTGATAAATGAAGACATTGGATTAAACAGCGATTCAAAAGAGGCCATTGCCTTTGCGATTCTTGCAAATGAAACTCTTAATGGCAATGCCAATAATGCCTTAGGCGCAACTGGAGCTAGCCACCGAGTAGTTATGGGAAAGGTTAGTTTTTAGTCTAGTTATCCCCGTTTCAACATTTTTTCCTTTTTCTGTTTGTATCAGTTGACAAGAAAAAATAGCAATGCTACAATACCCCTTGAGGATGTTAAAAAGTGGTACAATTAGGTATTACAACGTATATAAAAAATCAAGCATATCACTCTCTATTTGACGGTAAAAGAGTTGCCCTAATTGCAAACCATTCTTCTTGTACAGAGCGTTTTGAACGCACGATAGACATACTTAGTGAAAAAACACAATTAGTAAAAATTTTTTCTCCAGAACATGGCGTATATGGTACTGCTCAAGCAGGTGAAGAAGTTTCTTCTGCAATTGATAAAAAAACAAACATTCCTATTATTAGCGCATACTCTTCTTCAAAAGAAATATCACAAACAGACTTATACGATGTTGATATACTTGCCCTTGATATTCAAGATGTGGGTTTGCGTTTTTATACATACATATACACCATGGCAAACGGTATAAAAGCAGCAAATGAAAGAGGTATTCCCTTTGTTGTTTTTGATAGGCCAAACCCTCTCGGGGCAGACTTTATACAAGGAAACCTAATTGAGGCCGAATGCGATTCTTTTGTTGGGCGGTACAAACTGCCACAGCGCTATGGCATGACAATTGGAGAGCTTGCAAGATACATTTGTCTTTATGAAAACATAACAATACCCCTTCATGTTATACCTCTTGAAAACTGGAAGCGAGATATGAGCTTTGAGCAAACTAGCCTACCATGGGTTTTACCATCGCCAAATATCCCTACTATGGATACCCTTCGTGCTTATTGCGGCACTTGCCTAATAGAAGGAACAAATCTTTCTGAAGGAAGGGGAACAACCAAACCAATGGAATTTATTGGGGCACCGTGGATACAAAATGAAACCTCTTTGGTTACAAAACTAACTGAATGTATGGTTGATAATAATATTATAGGCATACATTTTAGGCCTCACAAATTTATACCAACATTTTCAAAACACAAAAATTCTGTATGCAATGGATTTCAAATATACATCTGCCCCTCTGAAAAAAAAACAGTACGAATCATTGAAGCAATAGCTTTAGTGATAGATTTTATTCGAAGTGAATATAAAAATGACTTTTCTTTTAATCCACCACCAAATAGTGGTAGTAGATATTTTATAGATATGCTAAGTGGCTCAACAGTTTTTAGAAGCGCCGATGTAAAAACGTATATACAATCTCTACGAGAGGGAAGTAAAGCTTTTTGTAAAAGTCTTTTACAAATGAAGATGAGCGATGGAAGCCCTGTTCTATTATATGAGGGAAATGTGTGCTATGAGTAAAGCACATTCAAAATGAAAAAAAATCGGAGCGTTCCGATTTTTATATATTATTTATTTTCAGGAGGAAAATATGAAAAAATTGATTCTTGCAGTGCTAATCATTGCAATGATTACAAGCAACCTAGTTGCACTTGGTGGCAGCGAAGCAAAAACACCGGACTCAGAGCCAGTTGAGATTTCGCTTTATTATTCAGATAATGCAACGCTTCCTTTTAAAGAAGATTGGTTAACTGTTCAAGAAGCTGCAAAGAGAACAAACTCAGTATTAAACTTTGAGCCAATCCCTATTGCCGATTACACAACAAAGGTGTCTTTAGCATTGAATACTCAAAACAATGCACCCGATGTAATTTTGTACCAAAGTACAAGCGGTGAAAATGGATCTTTGGCATTAAATGGTGCCATTGTTCCTATCAGTGATTATTCTGAATGGACTCCTCACTTTAATGCAATGGTAGAAAAACTAGGTTTAGAATCTGCTATTGATAGCATCCGCCTTAAAGATGATAAATACTACTATTTGCCTAGTTTATATGATGTACCATTCTACGATGGTGGTCTTATTATGCGTGAAGACTTCTTAGAAGAATATGGATTTGATGCCCCCGAAACATATGATGACCTCTATGTTATCTTAAAAAAATACAAAGAGGAAAATCCTAATTCATATCCTTTAACAATTTTAGCTGGCTTTCGTGTTCATGCTCGTATGACAATGCCTTCATGGGGAATAAGTGTAGGTAAAAATGGTGCATCTGGAACAAATACTCTAAGCTGGGATTATGAAAACGAAGAGTACTTTGCTGGTGCTATTAGCGAAGAATATCGAGAATATATGCGGTTTACTGAAAAGCTATACCGAGAAGGCCTTCTTGACCCTGAAATGGCAGAACCAATTGATGGTGACCGATGGGCTCAAAAGCTTGCAACAGGAAGCGCAATGGCAACATATGCATACTATGACCAAATTGGTGGCGTAGAAAGCATGAGCACTATTTCAGGATTTAAATTGCAAATGTATCCTTCACTAGAAGGGCCAAGTGGTGCACACCATCAGCCAAAAAGCAAAACAGGCGTAGGCGTAATGTTCCCTGCAAAAACTGCAGAACACCCTGACTTTGAGCGAATTGTGCGAACAATCGACGAAGTTTTTTATTCAGAAGAAAACTCAAAAATGTGGTGTCTCGGTGTTGAAGGCGTAACATACACTGAAGAAAATGGAGAAATTATTTATTCTGACGAAATTCGCTCCGCTCCAGAAGGTGTTTATAAGTCAATGCAACTTAAATATGGTTGTGGTTCTGATGTTACACAATTGGTATGGATTAATGCACGTGAAATGACAAAATATGATGCAAACTATGCACGCATTAATGCCGAAGTTGAAGCAATGGGTGATGTTATACAGCCAATTCCACCTCGACCACTCTTTGATGACCTTCAAGCTGAAGAAGCAGGTTTATTACAAACACCTCTTGCAGACGCATTTGAACGATGGAATAACTGGTTTATGACAGGCGACAGGTCTTTGGATAGTGATTGGGATGAATATGTTGCCGAAATGAAAACTCTCGGCATAGATAGATTCACTTCTATTTATAACGACAACATGTAATGCAAAAGGGGTATTAAAATTATGGAAAGCAATAAATCACATTTTAAGCGATATTGGCAATTGTATGCCATGATGGCGATACCCCTTGCGTATCTTCTGTTATTTAAGTATGTTCCCATGTTTGGTAATATCTTAGCGTTTAGGCGCTACAGACCAGGCATGGGTCCTTTTGGGACAGACTGGGTAGGTTTTCGATACTTTAAATTATTTATGAATGATCCTGCATTTTGGCGGGCATTTAGAAACACCTTAACTATTTCATTGTTAAATCTTGTAGTTAATTTCCCCCTTCCCATTATTTTTGCAATATTATTAAATGAATTACGATTTCTAAAATTTAAAAAATTAGTGCAAACGGTTTCATACATGCCGAGATTTGTTTCGGTAATTGTTGTTATTGCCATACTCTCTGAGCTCATTTCACCTTCAACGGGATTGGTAAACCTCTTTATACAAAACATAACAGGGCGTCCTCCTGTGTATTATATAAATGAACCTGAGTATTTTCGGTTAATATATATACTAACCGAATCATGGCAGTATACCGGCTGGACTGCAATAATTTACCTTGCAGCAATTACAAATATTCCAAGCGATATGTATGAAGCTGCCCGTATAGACGGAGCTTCTCGTATTCAACAAATTTTTTACATAACAATTCCTTCCATACTCCCAACTATTATGGTTATGCTAATCCTAAATATTGGGCGCCTTTTAAATTTAGGATTTGAAAAAGTACTTTTGCTGTACACACCTAACAACTCAGAAGTGAGTGATATTATTGCAACTCTTGTGTATAGAACAGGACTTGCAAACCAAAACTACTCATATGCAACGGCAATTGATCTTTTTAGCGCTATAATAGGAGCGACTTTAATTATATCTGCCAATTTTATTAGTAAAAAAACGACAGGGGAAAGCCTGTATTAACTCTGCAAAAACGTAATATTTGCATGATATACCGATTTCAAGGAGAAAAAAATGAAAGAACGTTCGTTTCTTGACATAATTACGATTGTTATAATGGTTTTAGTACTGATTATGTGCGTAGGTCCATTTATATATATTATTTCGTTATCCTTTTCTGACCCAGCTGCAATAATTAATAACAAAGTTTCATTTTATCCTGTCGGCTTTAACCTTGAAGCTTACAAAGAGATTTTTAACTACCCCAATTTTTTTAGGGCTTATGGATACACTATTTTTTATACAGTAGTTGGAACGGCAATCTCGTTATGCTTAACAGTATTATTTGCCTATCCTTTATCAAAGTCGTTTTTGCGTGGCCAAAAGCTCGTAATGAAACTGGTTATTTTTTCTATGTATTTTGTAGGGGGACTTATTCCAAACTACTTGCTTATTTCTTCCTTACACTTAACAGGCACCGTTTTTGCGATGCTTATACCCTTTGCAATAAATCAATTTAATTTAATCATTCTTATTAATTTTTTTAGAGCCTTCCCAAGTGAAATAGAGGATGCAGCTTTAATTGACGGATTAGGGTATTTTAGGATTTTAACAATGATTTTATTACCGCTTTCAACTGCGGCAATTGCAACAATCGGTTTATATATTGCAGTATTCTTTTGGAACGATTGGTTTAATGGTTTAATTTATCTAAACACCGACCAGTTTCCCGTTATGTTGTTTTTGCGCAACATTGTTAATGGAACAGCTGTAGTTGGAGACGGCGCAGGTTCAGCAGATAGGTCAACTATAGCAATTTCAATAAAGGCTGCAGTTATTATTGTATCAACACTTCCAATAATTATACTCTACCCATTTTTACAAAAATATTTTGTAAAAGGCATAACTCTCGGTTCAGTAAAAGGATAAATTATGACACACACAAATCTCTCTTTACAAGAAAAACTTGGACGCCTTTTTTTTATAGGCCTACCAACACCCTATTTAGATGACGAAACAAAACAGGTTTTAGAAACCATTCGTCCTGGCTCAATTATTCTCTTTGCCCGAAATGTTGAATCTCCCGAGCAAGTACGACGTTATGTAGATGACATAAATCAGTTCTTAGGATTTGAACCTGTTTTTTGCATAGACCAAGAAGGTGGTATTGTGAGCCGTCTTCGAAAGGGCTTTGCAGTTGCACCAGGAGCCTTGGCAACAGCAGCAACAGGAGACCCAAATAATGCAAAAATAATTGGGCATGTATTAGGCTCTGAACTTAGAACTCTGGGCATAAACTGGAATCTTGCCCCTGTAGTAGATGTAAACAGTTTGCCATTAAATCCCGGTATTGGAGTTCGAAGCTATGGAGACACCCCGGAGCAAGTTATGGCATATGCAAATGCATTTATTGAAGGTTTACAAAAAAGTGGTGTATGTTCGTGCATAAAACACTTTCCGGGACTAGGCAGGGTAAATGTTGACCCTCACCTAGAGCGCCCCGAAGTGCATGTATCTAAACAAGAATTATTTTTAGAAGAGTTACGTCCATACATAGAAATGAAAGCAGATGCCATTATGCCATCACATGCTTTTTATTCGGCTCTTCAAACAATCAAAGAGCCTGCAAGCCTTTCAAAAGAAGTACTTACAGACTTTGCCCGAAAAGAATTGGGCTTTCAAGGACTTTTTGTTGCCGATGCGCTTACTATGGGAGGGGTTACCAATACCGTTACACCAGTAGATGCAGCCATAAAAGCCTTAGACGCAGGAATGGATTATTTGTCATTTTGCCATGATTCAAAAGAACAAATGGAAGTTTTCGAAGGTGCTTTTGCATCACTAAAGGACTCTTCGCACCTACAAGTACGTTTAGAAGAGTCTTATATACGGGTGAATGCTTTTATGGACTATGCTCAAAGGGGAATATTAGAAAAGGCAGAAACACAAAAAACATTGCCCCTTGAAACGGTCGGCTCAAAAGAACACACTAGCCTTATGCACGACATTACACTAAAGGGCATTGCAAAAAAAGTAATTGACGGCGAAAAGTCTACACCGGAAGCAGTTGACTACTTACAAAATCTTGATGCCATATACTCTGCTATTCTCACTCGTCCTGTTGAAGCAGAAGAGGGCCCTGAAGAAAATGAGCCTCCATTTATTGCACGCACCCTTGCAGAAAAACTGAATATTTCTTTTTATGCTTTTCCAGTAGACTTAGAGGATGCGATGGTAGAGGAGCTAACAAGTACTGTTCAAGAAAATGCAAAAATACTGATATTCACCGAGGACGCTCTTATGCATCCAAACCAAAAAAAATTACTGGTACAACTTTGCAAAAAAACAAAAAATCACATAGTAGTTGCATTAAGAAACCCCTATGATGTGTGGCTACCTGAAATACAAACAGCCTTTATGAGTTACGGTTATGAGAGAATAAGCCAGTTAGCACTTTTGGAAGTTCTAAGCGGTAAAGCATGTGCAAAGGGAAGCTTTCCTTTTAAGAACCCTTTAACATAATGACAGAATAGTATAAAAAACACGCAAGAGTATATCTAGCGTGTTTTTTTTGGTTTATAGGATTACATCATATAATCTATTCATATATTATTTCAGATGCACCCCAAGTTAAGTTTTCTCCAAGGTTTCCACTACCTACAAAGAAAAAATTCTTATTATTATTCGCTTTATTTGTATTCACTAGATTATCATCGGAGGCAACAGCAAGAGGGTCTAAACCTATTCTGCTACCACTTTGTAAAATTCCGTTATTGTTTTCAGAGTCATTATTTATACTGATTGGAGAACTAACAATATCGAAAACAATATTCTTTGTATTATTTTCAACAAATATTGGGTCTATTCCAAACAATACTAGCCTCCCCGGATCGGATAATGTGATGCCTCCTGCAGCTCCCTCAGAAGTATTATTAGTAATTGATCCGCCTTTCAAATTAAAAGTTCCGCCAGTTACAGAAACTCCTCCGCCTCGGTCTGTTTGCCCTCCCGTCGTATTATACACATTATTTATTATACTTCCCGAATTCATTGTAAACGTTGCTGAGCCACTTACACTTATTGCACCTTTTCCACTTGCACTATTATTTTGAATAATCCCACCATCAAGAATTACATTACCAGTGCCAGAAACCCCAATTGCTGCACCTGCATTATTTGATATACCATTCTTAACAACACTACCTGGGCCAATAAAAACATCGCCATCAGTTATTCTAACCAAATTTGAAGTTGCTTCAATCCCATTTCCATCAATAGTAATACCGTTAAAATTTAAAGCAATATCTGTGTCAACCAGTAACATCACTCCTGTATTGCCGTCTGCCCGCTTAATAATTAACCCTCGACTGTCATTTAATGCTGTATAATCAGAGCCAAGCATTGTTACCTGAGTCTTTACAAGAATTATATCTCCATCCACTGAACCATCAGCATTTAAGGTATCAATAGCAACTTGCAGCGTACTAAAAGGAGAGGCTAAAGTCCCATCTCCATCAACAGAAGCAGAAGGGTCTAAATACACCTCTTCTCCATCTGGGATGTCTGTATCATCATCACTACCATCATCATCTTCTTCAACCCAGGTAAGATTTTCAACAAGTAAATAGTTTTTTCCAGCCACCATTTGCGCACTCTGCGAAACACCAATAAAGTGTCCATCGTCAGAAACTAGTGATAGCCGTGCGTATACCGTTTTGCCAACTATGGGGAGTTCTTCAAAAACTATAATATCGCCACCGCTATACGGAACAGTTTTACTTATAAAAACAGAGTCTGTCCCCGCAGACACTATATCAACAGTCACTGTTGCGAATGCTCCAGAGCGAGCATTGTTAAGCCCAAGAGAATCTTGCTTCGCAAGGAAGCCATCAAGACTCTTTACATCAAAGGATATGCTCGCCGTTTTATTAACATTCCATAGGTTTTCACAAGCCACAGAGCAAGTTATTACTGCTAAAACAGCTAAAATATAAAAAAATCGTTGTGTCTTCTTATTCATTCTTTTACGACCTCGCTAACAAATTTTATAAAGTATAGCATAGATGCCTGTATCTGGTCAATGAAGGCCAGCGTACTTTTGCTGAGTCCTTGTGTAAGAATATGAACATTGACAACACATCTTTGCTATGATAGTATGAAAGTATAACAAAAAGTAGATGGACAGGTTTACATGGACTACCAAAAATATGCAGCTAAAGCTGCCGATGATTTAAATAGCATCATATACATTTCTGACATGGAAACATATGAAATAAAATACCTCAACAAAGCTGCACGAAATGCATTTAACTGTCCGAATGATAATCAGTGGCAAAACAAAAAATGCTATGAGCTTTTGCAGGGGAAAACATCCCCATGCGAATTTTGTACAAATCATATTATAAACGAGAATGATTTTTACACTTGGGAAATACACAACGAGATACTTAATAACTACTATTCACTCAAAGATATTATTATTGATGTGGAAGGTAAAAAGCTCCGCATGGAAATAGCTACTGACATTACAGAACTTAGGTTAAAAATAAATCATGAAAAGGCGCTTAATGCATGTATTGAAACCCTGCACACAGATGACTCTCCACATGATTCGATTGGAAAGCTATTGAAAATTCTTGCAACCCATTACGGTGCAGAAAGGGGCTATGTATTTACCATAAATAGTGATAAGTCTACCATGTCAAACACTCATGAGTGGTGTAAAGAGGGCATTGAACCGCAAATACATAACCTTAAAAATGTTCCATTAGAGCATGCCTCTGATTGGTTTGAAGCTTTTGATAAGGTTGGCGAATTTTCTATTGCTGACCTTGAAAAAGATGTAGATAAAAACTCAGAGCAATATAAAACGCTTGAGCCACAAGGGATTACTTCGCTTGTGGTAATTCCACTACGCCATAAAAATAACAGCTTTATGGGCTTTATAGGATTAGACAATAGTGCCCGAAAAGAGATAAGCACCGAGTTAATTAAAACAGTTGCAAAATTTGTAGAAGATTTTTTTGATAAAACACAACTTATTGAACAGCTAAACAATCTTAGTTACATAGATTCACTTACTGGAATTGCAAATAGACATAGTTATAATAAAAAACTGGAGCATTACGAGGTTTTTCCACCAAAAACACTTGGGGTTATTTATGTAAATATCAACGGTTTAAAACATGTAAACGAAAGCAAGGGATACAAATATGGAGATAATCTTATAATCACACTAGCAAATATTCTAACCACCTTGTTTGGAGAAAACGTTTTTAAAATTGATGGTGATGAGTTTATTGTCCTTCAAGAAGACTTTACGCAAGCACTATTTGACACTGCAGTACAAGAATTGCGCAATAAAGCATCTGGTGTAGAAGACTTAATTGTTTCAATTGGGTCATTGTGGAATGGTAAAGTACTAAGTGTCGCAGAACAAGTCGAACAAGCAGATGGCCTTATGTATATGGAAAAGCAGTATTATACAAGTAATAAGATCAATCAAAATTATAGAACACTTCTTGTCACAAATATTATCTCTGAAATTGAAAAAGGAATGTTTCAAGTTTATCTGCAACCGCAGTTAGATTTAAAGACAATGCAAATCGCAAGCGCAGAAGCTTTAGTTCGTAAAACAAATGAAAGCGGTAAAATTGAAAGCCCCTTCTTTTTTATTCCTTTTTATGAAAAAGAAAACATTATCCAATATCTTGATAAGCACGTATTTTCACAAGTGTGCATACTACTAAGCAGCTGGAAGGAAACACCATTCTACAAAAACTTCACTATTGCCGTTAATCTATCACGCATAACACTGCAACAAGAAAATATTGTAAGCGACTTTTTAAACATATGCCATGAAAGCGGAATTACTCCTGATAAAATTGTTATAGAAATTACAGAAAGCATTCAATTACTTGATATTAATTTTTTAACAACCATAACAACAGAATTTTCTAAAGCAGGTTTTGTTTTATCGCTTGACGATTTTGGATCAGGGTATTCAAACCTTTCTCTTTTTATTGATACAGAATTTGATGAAGTAAAAATTGATAAAAGTTTAATTGATTCAATTACAACAAGTGAGCGAACAAGGGCCCTCGTTAGTTATTCCATTGATGTATGTAACTCTTTGCATGTTAAAACTTCAGTTGCAGAAGGAATAGAAACACAAGAGCAATGCGACCTCTTAAAAAAAATGAACTTTGGAAAAGGCCAAGGCTACCTATTTGACAAGCCTCTTCCAATAAGCGATTTTGAACAAAAGTATATTATTACATAAATGCGGCTAACTATAGAAATATTCTCTTGACATTTGTTCATACTTGCATGACAATAAAGTATGAGCAAAGTATCAAATTCAGACCTCACACAAGGTTCTATCCCTAGCCTCTTTTTAAGAATTGGGGTTCCAGCAAGCCTCGGTTTCATTTTTAATACCTTATACAATATTACCGACACATGGTATGGTGGAAAAATATCTAGTAGCGCCCTTGCAGGACTTTCCCTTTCTTTTCCCGCCTTTTTTTCCATACTCGCATTAGGCATGGGGATTGGAACTGCCTCTGTAGTGCTCATTTCTAATGCAATAGGCGCAAAAAAAAGTAATGATGTTGTATTATACTTTACACAATCGCTACTATTAGCAGTGATACTTTCGATTGTGCTCTTCTCTTTTAGAAACCTCTATGTAGTTCCCTTATTTTCATTAATGGGCGCTAGTGGTGAATCACTTGATATGGCTGCATCTTACATGAAAACAATTCTAAGTGGGGTGCCCTTTTTTATCTTAAACAACACACTGAACAGCATGCTCAATGCACGGGGTGACACTAAAAGCTATAGAAATGTTTTAATAGCTGGTTTTTTTATAAACTTAGTTCTAGACCCACTTTTTTTATATGGCTTTTGGATTATACCACCAATGGGAATTAGCGGTATTGCACTTGCAACGGTGCTAGTACAAGTGATGGCGTTCTTTTATCTTCTTCGACAAATTTCAAAAATAGAAATCGAAAATGGACTAGGTATTTTTTCGGTGATTCGAAAAAACCTAAAACAATTTTTTAGACCAAATAACAAAATAATAAAAGATATTTTACAGCAAGCGTTTCCTGCAATATTAAACTCTATGTCAGTCGCTATAGGAATGTATGTTATAAACTATTTTCTTAATACATATTCAAATGCAGATGCAATTGCAGCTTATGGTGTAGGTATAAGAATTGAACAGATATTTTTACTTCCTGCAATGGGCATATCTGTTTCTCTTCTTTCTATTGTTGGTCAAAACTATGGTGCAAAAAAAATTGATAGAATAAAAAAAGCTTTTAAATTTGGCCTCATAATCGGTGGCGTAAGTTTTTTGGTTTCTGCAATTATTTTATTACCATTTGCACAGCAACTTGCAAGCCTTTTTAGCAAAGATCAAATAATCATTGATTACACGATTTTCTATTTACGCCTAGAAGTTTTAGCCTATTATTGCTATATACTTCTCCCTGCCTGCAATTCAGTATTGCAAGCAATAAAAAAACCAAAATTTGTTATGTGGATTGGCTTTTCTCGGCAATTACTCCTACCAGCAATTGTCTTCTACGTACTTAGTGCAGTGTTCGGCTTAAAAGCTCGTGGTATTTTTGTGGGAATAGCTGCAATAAATTGGATTGCTGCAATCATTGCCCTGATGTACACAATCCAGTCACTTAGAAAGCTTACAAAAGAACAGGAACATATGTAACCGTTAGCTCTGGTATATTAATATCCATTTCCGCCCGAGCGTCAGCCGAGGGATCTTATAGCAAAAGGGATTTCTCCACTCATGCATCGAAATGACGATACTGATTAGCGAAATGGCAAAGATACTATCTTATTCAACTACAAGAACATACTTCACCGTTAGCTCTGGTATATTTATATCCATTGCTTTTACCCGAACAGTGTCGTTTAATTGGGTACTTGAACTTATTCCAATAGTTGCCTCTTGTGCAATTGATGGAATAAGAATAGTGGCTTGTTTATCTTTTAGCTCAACAACAACCGCCTCACCTTCCCAACTAGGGTTTTTTTCCAAATACACAAGCGTCCAGTGAAGGGTGCTTTTTCTTTCGGCTTTTACCGTTGCAGAGCTTGCAGCATCGCCTGCGCTAATACGCTCGAGCATCTCGTCTTTATCTAAAAGGTCCCTGCCATCAATAAAGGCACGTAATTGCTGATGCGAAACCAAATCGCTATATCTGCGTAAAGGACTTGTTACTTGTGAATACATTAAAATACCTAAGCCTGCATGCCCGCGAGGTGTGATACCAACAGAGCGCCTCTTCATTGAGCGTCTCAACTTATATTGGCCTGCAAGACCACTCGGTAGCTCTTTTGGCAAGTCTGGCGTTTCTTGCGAAACATAAGGAAATGCTATGTTGTTTTTGAAAGCAAAGTTTGCAGCGGCTTCCCCTGCTAAGAGCATACATTCACGCACCACTTCAGAGGACTTGGTTTGTGTCACAGGGTCAATACTTATATCAACATCTTCATCTGTTCGACTCACTCTTAGATGAACTTCTGGAAGATCAATAAAAACAGCCTTATGTGCCTGCCGTTTTTCTATGTTTTTGCTTGCAATTTCAAACAAAGGGGCAAGGTAATTTTCGCTTTGTAGCTCATCTGCCTTTTCATAGGTAAGTCGTTCAACTTTTACAAAGGTTTTTAATACTTCTGTTTCTGCAATCGAAGCATCTTCGTTCAACATAATTTTAAATGAGAGTGCTCTCGATAGTTGAGAAGGAGTAAGTTCTTCTGCAAGTCCAAGCGCATAATCTGTTAGAGACTCTTCTGCTAGCATGCGAGAGGCCCCTTCAGGCAAATACAATGTTGCTCCACGCCCTCGCGCTGCAATGTCTATTGCAGAGTCGGGAATAACTGTGCTAGCGGGATCTGCAACATGCACCCATAGATAGGTGCCATCAAAGGCTATTGCGTCATCTGGATCAGTTGACCAAGCATTATCTATTGCATATGCTACATGCTCAACCGTTACCCTGTCTTCTATTGGAGGATGACTCAAATGCTCACTTGCAGAGTGTTTTGAAAGATTAAATCTAGACGGATGAGGATTTCTAGCATAATTCCACACCCCCGTATCCAATAAAAGCTTATGGGCTTTTTCGGGTGAGCATGAATAGCCTGCGTCTTTCATTGCCTTAGATGTTGTAGTTTTCCCAAGAGCAAGTGATTCAACTTCGCCCATAAAAACACCATCTTCTGGAAGGTTTAGCTCTTTTTGTTTTAGCCTTTTTATAAAAGCATCTCTTATTTCTTGCTCTTTTCCTTTTTCTTGTTCTTTTGCGACAATAGCTAAAGCTTCTTCTTCGCTTCGAAGTGAAAATGTAGGCTCAAGAGGGTTTTGAATAGGTAAAGGATTAAAGCGTGAATGATGCGTTAAAGCTGAGTAAAGAGTCCACGCTTTTTGTGGAGGAAAGTCACCGAGAGATAGTTCTGCTATCTGAGATAAACTAAAAGAAGGAGTATCTTCACCTTGCAAAAGCTCCCAAGCTTCAAGCAAGGTGTCCTCTAGCAATGCAATATCGCCGTTATCTATAGAAGAAAGTGAGGCTATTGGTCCCTCATGTAAAAGAGTAATATCTTTTTCACGAACAGACTGTCTTCCTCCCGAAAAACTAATTGAGTACTTTTCGCCCACTTCCGTTACAAGCGCTGCCTGATTTTTATATAGTACAATACTTCCCTTTTGAATCATCATTATTCCTTATACCAAAAGTATAACAGAGTATTTAGATTGCTGCAAGTGAAGCATGTTCTATCATCCAAATACAAGAATGCTCGGTACTCTAATTTTGTCCTACAATATTTACGAGTTCTTCTCCATTTTCAAATGCTTTTATATTACCCAGTGTTACCTGTGCAATTGCCGTGAGTGCTTCTTCGGTTAAAAAAGCTTGGTGACTTGACACAATAACATTTGGCATAAAAAGCAATCTTGCTAGCACATCATCTTGTATTACGGTTGTAGACCAGTCTTCAAAGAAGTATGCGTCTTCTTCTTCATACACATCTAAAGCCGCCCCGCCAAGCTTTTTATCTTTAAGGGCTTCAATGAGGGCCTTTGTGTCAATAAGAGCCCCACGACCAGTATTGATGATAACTGCATCTTTTTTCATAAGATTCAAAGATGATTCATTAATAATATGCCGCGTTTCTTTTGTGAGTGGGCAATGAAGACTTACAACATCACTCATTTTAAAAAGTTTTTCAAGGCTTGTATATTCAACACCATATTCTTTTGCCCAATCTTCATCTTTGTATGCATCATAGGCTAAAACCTTCATTCCACAGCCCTTCATAATTTGGGCCATAAGTTTTCCTATTTTACCCGTTCCTATTACTCCACAAGTTCGTCCAAATAAGTCCCTGCCTGTAAGCCCCTGAAGTTGAAAGTTTCCATCTCGCGTTCTGTTAAATGCAATAGGTATTTTCCGTGTTAACGAAAACAAAAGAGCAGCAGAATATTCTGCAACTGAATGTGGTGAATATGCTGGAACACGCACAACAGGAATTTTTCCTTGCGCTGCGGCTAAATCAACATTATTAAAACCAGCACATCTCATAGCAATAAGCTTTACACCTAATTCATACAGAGTATCAATTGTTTTTTTATCAAGCTTATCATTTACAAATGCGCAAACAACATCTGCCCCTTTTGCGAGCATCGCCGTTTTTGCATTCAAGTGCGGCTCTAAAAAATCTATATCATACATATACTCACGATTTTTTTTTGAAAAAAAGTCTATGTCATAAGGCTTTGCATCAAAAAAAGCTACAGTAATTGTTTTTTTTTCTGTCATATACGTTCTCCTATAAAACGCTGCTTTGGCATCTACAACAATGATACAATCATCATTGCTACTATTACAGCTTTACAAACATCTACTTTAAATGTAATACCAAGCACATCAATTGACAAGTGTATATTTTTGTAAAAGTACATATTTTTTGAAAAAAACTGAAATTTTAGTAAAAAAATATACTGAAAAGGGTGTTTTTTGCCGATTATTAACTATAACATACTCTATGGAGAAATGGAGAACTGTAATGGCAAAAAATGGAGATTTTTTATCTCATCAAAAAAAAGATGCTCATAACCACCTTAATTTAGGGATGCGATATGATAAGTATGTTCCGTGGGCAGGATTTTCTATTCCTAACTTCCCAAGAAAGCTCACTGGCTTAGATGAAATGCATGAAATTTTAGAAAAATATACACGACCCCGAAGCGCCAGTGCAAAAGATGTTGAAGATCTTATTACCATGGCAGTAGAAACAGCAATTGAGGATGGAGTTACAATACTTGAAGGGAGTGCAGACATAGGCTTTGTGCACCACTATGGGAGCATAGATAAATTTATAGAAGCTGTACACGCAATTCAACTTAAGTTTAAAGACAAAATAGATTTTCGCCCTGAACTTGGCATGGGAAAAACATTTGATTTTGCTTCTATAGAAAAATGGGCGCCTGCATGTATTGAAAGCGGAGTTTTTAAAAGCATAGATTTATATGGACCAGAAGTACTCGATGGTCTTGAAAAGTTTAAACCCTTATTTAAGCTTGCAGAAAAAAATGGACTTAAAACAAAGGCCCATGCAGGTGAGTTTTCCGATGCAAAATCTGTCAAAGATGCTGTTGAGTATTTTGACTTACAAGAAATTCA
Organism: uncultured Treponemataceae bacterium; assembly: GCA_964369735.1. GTDB lineage: Bacteria > Spirochaetota > Spirochaetia > Treponematales > Treponemataceae > CAYJFX01. The sequence continues at coordinate 938 of CAYJFX010000015.1, read as the reverse complement.
ACACGGCATAGGAGCCGCCCAAGATAAATCTGTTATGAAATTTTTAGCAGATAGAAAAACACGGCTTAATGTTTGCCCTCAAAGCAACGTTATGCTTTCTGCAGTTAAAAGTTTAGAAACTCATCCCATAAAAGTCTTGTATGATGCGGGTTGTAACATAACCATTGCAACAGATGATGTTTTATTCTTTGATAAAACCGTTAGTGAACAATGTGTCGATCTAATAAACATTGGCATGTTCTCAGAAGCAGAAATTATCGATATTTTAGATAAAAGCGTTATAGACTAAAAACTTTTGCTTGCTTCAACGGCAAGTTTATCACACATTTCATTATACTTGTCACCGCTGTGCCCTCTAACCCATTGCCATTCAATTGAAAACTTTGAAACAAGTTCATCCAAATCAATCCATAAGTCTTGATTTTTTACTGGTTTTTTTGCGGCAGTTTTCCAACCGTTTTTTTTCCAGTTTATTATCCATTCTGTTATACCATTTTTTACATATTGACTGTCGGTAACAATAGTTATAGCTCTTTGGGATAAATCTGGCCTCATCGAAATATGCTTTAAGCCTTCTATTACTGCAAGTAATTCCATACGGTTATTGGTGGTAAGTTTTTCTCCAGCACTCAAAGGTATTTCAGTTCCATCTGCAATAATTACACATCCCCACCCACCAGGGCCAGGATTTCCAGAACACGCACCATCTGTGTATATTGTTATGTTTTGCAAATATACTCTCCATTTATTTTTTACTTAGCTCGTTGATTTCTTCTTCTGTTAGGCCTGTTAGTTCAATTACCGTTTTTTTATCCCAGCCTTTTAGCAATGCAGTTTTTGCAACTTCGAGTGCTTTATCATGCGCACCTTGTTTATGTCCTTGTTTAAGACCTTCTTGAATAGCAAGTTTTTTTTCATACTCATAACGTCCTATATTA
>CAYJFX010000014.1:23744-27165 GCA_964369735.1 uncultured Treponemataceae bacterium | reverse complement strand
TACTTTCAACCTTATAAAACTCTTCTAAGGCAAATTCAGCGTATGGCTCCCAGTCGGTTGCCATGTAAATGTATCCACCTGGTTTTAACTTCTCTGAAAGCTTTTCAATAAATGCTTTTTGCACTAAACGCCTTTTGTGATGTTTTTTCTTTGGCCATGGATCTGGGAAAAAGATGTGAAAGCCCGAAATAGATTCATCGCCTACCATAGTCTCTAGCACTTCTACAGCATCATGCTCTGCAATATAGAGATTTGTTAAGCTGTTCTCATTAATTTCTCTTAAAACTCGCCCAACGCCTGCTTTGTGAACCTCGATTCCAAGATAGTTAGTATTAGGGTTTTCCTTAGCGATGCCTATAGTTGCGTGCCCCATTCCAAAGCCAATTTCTATAATTACATCATTTGAGTTACCAAAAAGCTTCTCAAAATCAACCAAGTTTTTGTCAATCGGGATACACCAAACGTCTTTTTGTGTTTCATACTCATGCTGTTGTGATTCTGTCATTCTGCCAGAACGTAACACAAAAGATTTGATGGTTTTATAAAAAGGTTTTTTTTCACTTACGTTCTCTTCAATCATCTTATTCTCCATTACTAAATACCACTGCAGGTTCGAGCATCCCTCGCGATGAATCAGAAGAAAGAAAGAGGGATCTCATATATGACACATCAGGAAATTGTCCCACAGCATTTTGTTTGTTTTTTAAATTAAGGTCTGAACCATAATATAAAACACTATCGCTTTCGTTAAATAGTAAAACTCTCTCAGTTGGAAAGTCACTTATATCAAACTCATCTGGTGTTGGAAATGGTTCTATGAAAAAAAAGTTTTCAACCTTTTGTTGTGCTAAATCAAAATATGTTACCGTATACCGTCCTTCGGGAATTGTAGCACCTCTTGCAGGCCTCATGTTTGAGCTTCCTACCCATGTAATTTCCCGACTATTATCTATAACACTTAAAGGGTTCTCAATATGCCATGAAAAGTTTCCCTCGTGAGAATAAATAAGCATAGAATCTATTCTTTTTGGATCCGATTTTAAATCAATATAAACTCCGAGACGCTCTATTGGAGCTTCATCCTCATTCTCATAATCATACAAAATAATATGATTTAGCGAATTTACCGAAGGGCTCGAGTCCACACAAGAAAATGAGATAAAAGAAAATAAAGCTACAATAAGCAAAGTATATAAAGCTTTTTTCATATTTAAAACTTAAAAACAAGGTCAACGAATGTAACCTCATCAGAAATTATTTGATTCACGTGTACGCTTAATTTAATATTAACATTTTTACAAGCGTCTTCTAGGTATGAAATATAATACATACCTAAATCATTTCCCACGTGACCCTTTGGAAGGTCTTTATATAAGTCAATTAATGTCTTTTTACGTATATTGAATGACTTTATATTATTAATACTTTCTTTTATTTCTCTAAAATCAGATGTTTTACTAAATATTGTAACCTTTATTGAGTTTTCTTTTCCTGCTAAAACCGCACTACTCGCTACCTTCCAGGATATGTGCATAAGCTCTTTTTTTTCAAAAAGACTTTTATACACTCGATCTCGTATCATTGAATCTAATAGCATTGAATTATTAAAGTTCTTTTCACCATAAATTTCTTTCGTTTCTTTTTCAAATATTTTAGTTTCAAGATTAGAGCACACTTCAAGAATCACATATGGTACGTAATCGGCAATAGTACTTTTTGGCAAAAAATCTGTTAATAAAACACGTATAGAAGCAATCATATGAGGAAAGCCAGAATCATTTGAAAACAATATGAGTATGTACCAGTTGTAATAGCTCATGCTGTTCAGATATTTTTCCATCATAAGCATGTATGTTTTACGCTCTTCTGGTGTATATTTACTGTTCCTTAGTATTGTTTCATGAATTGGGTTTAATATTATTTTTAGTATTCTTTGCTGTATATCAGTTTGATTTTTTACGTGCGCTTCAAAGGGAGAATCATCAACCGCTATAGCTTCATCCAAACATTTACTTGGATTTGTTCTATTGTGGCGGGTAATGCAATCACTAGCTAAAAGTCTAGAGAGCACAGCTGAATTAAATTGCTGATATAGCTTCGAAAAAAAGACTACCCTGTATAAGTCAATTAATTCAGAACGATTTTCTTCTCGATAACCGATAGAAACTTCAATTTTTGAAATATAATCCAAGATAATCAGGTGCTGCAATAAACTTGGTGAAAACTGTGATACTTGTATGCCTTGTTCATCACTACTATCCGCAAGCTGAAGCCGATTAAGTTCCTTTTTATTGGTAAGAACATAATTTGAGCCGTTTTCCGTAAAGGCAAGCTTTAGAGGTACATGAATTGTACTTGGCTTTTTGGATTTTTCCATAATCATCATAATTTTATCACATTTTAGCATATTATGTCAAACTATGTATTGACCATAAAACAAAATAACCGTTATTCTGTAGTATGAGATTTAAGTACTTTTTTAGCCTTTTGCTTCTCCTTCAGATTTTAACAACCTTCTCTTATGGCCAAAGTCAAACTCTTAGTAAGTCCGAACAGGCTGTACAAAGCGATGTATTGTATAACACCCTTGTAAATACAGGTTTAAACCCAAAAATACAATTACTTTCAAATACATTATCTACAGACTTTCCTTATAATATAATTCTGGAGTATAACTCAGAAAAAGAAAAAAAACTTATATTAGTTTTTCCTCAAGAAATTGATTCGTACTTAACAGAAATCAGCAATATTGTTAACTACTTTCAGACACTAGAGGCAGATTACGCATTAGATATTGTATTTTCTGCAAATGATACAAATCCATATTCAGGGTTGTCGTTTGAGGAAAATTATCCTGCTCATACTTCGCAAGGCAGTACTACATACATACAGGCTTTGCCTTTACCTGATAATACTGCTGCATTGCTTATTGTACCTGAAGAAAAAACCACTATTACTACATCTAGCTTTCAGTTATTTGAAGAACTAATTGAGGTAACTCCAGGAGGTGGAGGTTTATCAGCAGACGGTAAAGTTATTCCTTTAAGTTTTTTTACAACAATTATTGACAGCTTTGCTAAATCAGGAATTCCATACTATCTAAAAGGTTATTTTTTAACACTTTATCGACTAAATTTCATTGAAAGTAATTATGTTTTAAACACATGGCTTGATAATGAAATTCCTGCAATATCTATAAATCTCACACAAGATAACCGAGAAAACCTTTTTAGTTTTATAGAAACTCTTTTTACAGAATTTGAAGCAACAGATTTTTCTCGCAAAGAAACAAATTATTCATTTCTTCAAGTTTTTTCTCAAACGTTCTTTATCTCTGAGCAGTTTTTTTTAATACTAATACTATGTATAGCAGCTGTAGTTCTCTTTGTATTTTTTAATGTATCATTTGTTACAGGCGTAC
>CAYJFX010000014.1:0-23734 GCA_964369735.1 uncultured Treponemataceae bacterium | reverse complement strand
TTTAAAAACATGGTATCTTATTCCTGTGATTGTAATCTCAACGGCAATATTTTTATATATCTCACAAAACATCATAGAAATTGTTGTACCACCAGAAGCACATTTACCATCATTCTCATTTGTTTTAAAAGTTGGTTTATCTGTGCTATTATTAATGCTTTTTTCATTATTGCAATATGTGATAAAACTACCAATTACGGGCTTTATATATGCCTATACCCTTTCAATAAGCGCTGCTTTAAATATACTAATTTTTTCCTTAGTTGAAATTACTCTCGCGCCTCTTTTTATCGGACAATATATTGTAGTACAAATATCACAAAGAATGAGACGAATAGTTCCCATCATTATTTGTTTTATATTAATGACCGCTCCATATTTTCCCCTCGTATTTAATATTGTAAATTCCAACGAGCTACATAATATTTCAAGCATCATGCATGCAAGCTTTTTAACCAACATACTCCTCGCATGTTTTATGTTACCATTTCAAATTATGGTAATACGCATATTAACTCGCTTAAAACTTTGGGGGATGCGTCTTAAAATTAACAAGAAAAAAATAAAAAAACAAATACTATTTGTCTCTTCAGCTATTGCATTGACAATTATCACATCGACAATTATTGCGCAAATTACCTTAAAATCGAAAGACACTAATAATAATTATGCATTTACTGCTCAAAACAGCATTCAAATATCAAATGAAGAAAAAATACAATTTGGAAATATATTACAGGCGCTCGAAATACATTCTGATTTAGATGTAATACGATACAAGATAGAGCTAGTATCAGAAGAAATACTACCAATTTATGATGCAAATTACCCATTTGATATTTTAACTAAGGACTCAACTGCAATATTTGAACTGGATGATTATCCACCAAACCCTCTAAGACTGACATTTACCACTCAAGGAACTGCCGATGTACGGTGTATAATTTTTGCTTGGATAAAAACAGGCTCAGGTATAGAAGAAGTAAACATCGAATATTCATTTAAGGATAAAACATGAGTGAAAAGTGTTTTATTCATGTAGACCTTGATGCTTTTTATGCATCAGTAGAACAGCTCGATAATCCAGAATATAAGGGTAAACCAGTAATAGTTGGAGGGCTGCCAACAGATAGACGCGGTGTAGTTTCAACATGTTCGTATGAAGCAAGAGCATACGGTGTGCATTCTGCCATGCCAATACTAACAGCTGTTAAGCTTTGTCCTCATGCAATTTTTATACGTGGAAGAATGAAGCGTTACCAAGAGAAATCGCGTGAAATAATGAATATATTTCATGATTTTTCACCCGATGTACAACAAATATCTGTAGATGAAGCTTTTATAGACATTAGCGGAACGGAAAGATTATTTGGACAACCCTCAGAAATTGCAGAAAAGCTTAAAGAGCGAGTTTTAGAACAAACAGGCCTTACCGTCTCAGTTGGAATTAGTACAACCAAGTATATTGCAAAGATTGCTTCAGGTATAAAAAAACCTAACGGATTGTATATCGTTGATAAGGGTCAAGAAGAAAGCTTTATGTTACAACTCCCATTAAAAGATATATGGGGTATTGGGCAAAAAACAATTGCACGAATAAAGCAAGCAGGATTTAATTCAAGTCGCGATATACATAAAGCTTCAGAAGGAATGCTTATAAACCTTTTTGGAAATGCAACAGGTGCATTTTTATTTAATGCAGTTCGAGGTCAGGTATTTGAAACGTTCAATTCAACACCTAAATCTCGTTCAATCAGTTCAGAGAGAACCTTTTCTTTTGATTTAACAGATAAATATGCAATTGAAACGGCTCTAATGGAATTATCGTGGGACGTTATGTTTCGCTTGTTTACAGAAAAGTGGACAAGTAAAACGGCACACTTAAAAATCCGTTATGAAGATTTTACTACAGTAAGTGTCCAAGAAACTTCCACTTGGCCTATTGCATCCGCTGATGACTTGTTTTCTCGTTCAAAAGCATTGTTTGAAAAAAAATATGAAAATGGCAGAGGAATAAGACTTATTGGCATTGCCGCTCAAAACTTAGAAGACACTTCTTTGCCTGTACAACAAGAATTATTTGAAACCACCAACAAAAAAAAAGTAACCGTTGAAAAAACAGTAATTGAAATGCAAAAAAAGAATCCTGGCTTACAAATAAGCAAGGCCCGATTGATGAAAACTACACTAGCTTTTCTTTTTGCAGCAATAACTTCGCTTTTTTTCAACTCACAAAATGCCTTTTCTCAAGATATTGACAACATAGAACTAACAAAGCCCTTTGAAAATGCCTTTGTCTCAGGTGAAGCTCCTATAGCAATTTTTGAAATTGCCCCAGATTCTCCAGAGGTTGAATTTTTTGCTCAAGGAACATGGGAAGCAATGTTTAGTAATTTTGTAAGTATTACAGGAGATGATGAAAATCCTGTTGGACTTTCCTTTGAAGCACCAGTATTTGTACAAAAAACCGATTTAACTGTTTGGTTTTTATTACAGGACACGTGGTATTTTGAGGCAAATGTTGCAGATGAGTATGACCAAAGCACTGTTGCAGCAGGATATTATGGACAAGGGCTTTTAAAACATGCACGAATAGGTAATCGTCATATTACATTTGCACAAGATTATGGTGTTACAGATGTAGACAGAGGTGTTGGAAGTGGGAGTATTCAATCACCAGGAATTATGGCTCAATGGGATGGAGATGGTTGGAAGGCTGATGCTTTGCTTCGTTTTGATATGACCGAGCCATTGGAAAAAACATGGGTTGGTCAAAATGAATCAAACGAAAATATACTTGAACTAAGTGATTGGGAAAAAGGCGCACGCTTTATTTTACCTGCAACAATGGTTAATAATGTCAGTGCTTTGTATATTGAATCGAATGATACGAGCACAGTTTTATATAATGACACACTTGGAATAACTTATAGAAAACTTTCACAATCAGAATATCTACTTGTACCAACAAAAAACATGATTGTATTAGACAAAGCGTATGAAGGAACAATACTATTAACATTTAAAAATGCAAAAGCAGATATAGAAAATATACTTGGGTCATTTACCCCACAGGCTGGATTCTTTGGGAGCATACAAGAATGGTTTGGTCCAGATATACAGCTTGAAAAATATACTTTAGGTAGTTTTTTTCAAACTATTGATGGCAGTGATGCTCTTGTACTTCAAGCTGACAATTTCTTTTCCCCCTTTGTAGATGCTTCACTCTATAGCGTATCAGCATTTTCAAGCATTGATACAGTTGCAATCGTTTCAGCCTCTAGTGGTATAACTGAAAAGTCATATGGCGCTGCCCTTCTTGATACAAACTCACTTGAATTACCTGATTTTTCAACAAACAATTACTTTGATGAAAGCAAAAACTATGTTCAGGTTTTTACACAGCCTATAACATCTCGTATAGGAGCAAACCAGTTTCCCTTTGCTCAAAGCAACCCTCTTATATATTTAACACCAGGTACTCTAAGCTCTATTGCACAAGATGAAAATGATTTAGTTTTATCTGTTCAATCACTAACAAGCTCACCGGTTCTTGATATTGGAACAAACGTTATACAGGGTTCAATTACTGTATACAGAAATGGAATTAAAGAATCCCTATTTCGTTATGATGAAGGAACTGGATTAGTTACTTTAACAAATCCTCCTGGTACCTTTGATACCATTCGTATAACATGGAGACAGCACAACGAAAGCGCTACAAATGGGTCTATAAGCCTTGCAGCAGGCTATGAAAAGCTTTTATTGCCTGAACTTTCAATGAATGTATCCTCTTCATTTCTGTGGCCTGTTGTAGAAAATGATTCTTTTACCGATAGCTCATATGATGCGACAGGCTCAATTAACCTTGCATTTGATATCGAATATCAAAGTAAAAATCTAGAAATTGAAAACACCTTACTAGGAAGTTTTCAAACTGCTGATGTAAGTAATACCTATAGAATAGATGGCATGCAAAGCGGTCAAACACAAGAAATATTCCTATTATCAAATGCCGCAATAGCTATGCCAACAAATTTAACCCCTATACTTAACACTCGACCTAACCAGCTTGGTGGGCTTACACAGTTAAATGAAGATTCAAAGGGAAGCAGCGAAGCAAAAACAATACGAGATAGTGAAAGAGGAGAGTATGTTGTAAGAACTGAATGGGAAATTCAAAAAGACAATGGTTGGATAGCACAAAGCGTTAACCTAGGTGCTAATGCACAGTCCCTACCATCTTCAAAGGAATTTAGTATATGGATAAAGCAGCCGAATTTGACTGCAGACTATAAAGTATTTTTACAACTCGGTGTGAGTGATGATGAAGATGAGGTATTTGAGCGCCAATATGAAATACCTACATGGGAAATAACATCAATGTTAGATGTTGAGCAGCAGTTTACTTTTTCAAATAATGACTGGCAAAAGATAAGCGTATTATTAAGTGATGAAGACAGATCGAAGCTTACAATAAATCAAAATGCGAGAATAATCATTCAAGCTCCACAAATACTTACAGAAGCCATTACGTCAGTTTTAGAAGTTGGCGCATATGAAGTAACTGGTGATACTTTTACTACGTCAGGTGATTTATTAATTAGTAAAGAAGTATACGAAGCAACAACAGGAAAGGTAGCACCTGAAGAAATGAGTAGGTTTAATGATAGCATAACAAATCAAGTTCAGTATTTTGAATGGGACAATACAATAACAACCAATGAGCTACGAGCATCAAAGTTTTTTTCATCGCTACCATTCCAATCATACAAAACACTTAGTTTTTTTGCATATGTGCCTGAAGAAATAACTGGAACATCATCGGTAAAGATTGTATTTGAACAAGAAAGTGATTTTGGAAATGAAGAAGTTTTTGTCTTGCAGGTATCTGCTGATGCTTTAAATGAAATGCGAAATACCTGGAAAGAAGTGAGCATAGATTTATACAATGAAAACCTCTATATTGGGGATAAGTCCATTGACAGCTCAGATTATGAAATAAAAATAACGAATGAGTATATTTCACCTACTAAACTCTTACTGCAATTTGAAGGTTCAGGAAAAATCTATATAGACGAACTTCATTTTAAAGATAGTATTTGGGAGTTTTCAACTGAAAATATTTTTAACCTCACATGGCACAGTGATGAAACAATCATAGGAAGTGAAGCACTGCCAATCCTATCTAATGCTAGTCTTTCAACAAATATACGAACAGGCATTAGTGTTCCACTTGAAACACAAAATAAAGAAACAGAAATAGGACTGGTTAGCGATAGCAATGCTGCAATCGATATTTTAGGAGTTCGAACAGAAGGATCCCTTGTATTTTCTTCATCTAATGTACAAACTGCACTATCAGATCAAGCTGCTTCTTTTAATATTCAAAGTGCATCTCATTCAATTTCATCAACACCTATTTTCCTTGCATTTGAAATTTTTTCATTTGAAGAAACATACCGATACCTTCCCCATACAAATGCGGCAAAGAAAATTGAAGATTTTCATTTTGACTTTATGCCTTTAGGACACGACATACAATTACAATTTACAACTGAAGCCGAAAAGGAAAATATTGTCTATAGCCAAGATGTCAAAATAGATACGAGCTTTAATTTTGAAACCGAAAATATGCATTATCACCTACAGGCAAATACATATGCACAGGAATTTGGATATAATGAAACCGTGCAAGAAAATTCGTATGCATCCTCATGGTACGATATTTCAACAATACAGTTTTCTACAGGACATGAAAACGCCACTAGTAGAAGTATTGGATTTACTCTAAATCAAAATCTTAATTTCCCTGCAATGCAGTTTTCACCTAGCGTAGTCCTAGAAGGAAAAAATGCCTATTCAAACACAATAGAAATTGTGAATACTGCTTCTGATTCTCTTCATGTTATTTTTCCTTTTTCTATAGGAGAGCATAGCTTTTCTGCATCTTTTTCAAAGGAATCTTATACCAACAGTCAGCGGGGATTAAGCACATCATATTATTCGGACTCAACATATTATTTTGAAAGCTTAAAAAATCGAACTTGGGCTTACACATCAATACCCTTATATGATTTTTATGACAAAGAACTTCGATCTAAAATGCAAGAATCTTTTGCTGATAACCAATCGTTAGATATAGCAGGTTACGCTAATGAAGGTAAACTTAACTGGCAGCGCCAATATTCATCAGACCCATTGGAATTTTTAATTCCGACAAGTGCATCACTCTCTATAGCCCGTGACATCCGTGCAAGTGCCATCGACATAAGTGACAATTTACAGCTAGCAAGCACTGTCAACTTTTTTTCAATTAACAATTTCGGAAAATTTAGTACTCGCCAAATTTTTTCTTGGTATGAACAAGATGAGTTTGTACAATCATTCAAAGTTTCATATAAAGATGACTACCTCTCTAAAGATAATTGGAGGATTGATTTTTCGGGTTACAGTCAAGCAAGTTTATATTTTACAGATTTTGATAGACTTACAATTCTTGCCGAAGGTAGAATCGATACTGATAACGATTGGAAACTTGACTTAAATACCACTTGGGAAAGAAAAAGTTTTTCAAGCTTACTGGCAGATGGATTTTACTTAATTTTTCCATCCTTATTAGATGACAGACAAGACCTTACTAGAGAAAATTCTGTATATTTTAGCATAGGCGACAATGAAAGTGGAGATTCTAGTGTATTCTATCAAATATATGGTATTGATCATGCTCTAACGCTCCACATCAATGCGTTTGCAGAAATAGGACTAACAATAGGAGCCGAAGCGTATATTGAAAACTCTTACTTCAATATTCGTAACAGTTTATCGCTTTCAGGAAAACTACAGTTTTAACGTTATTCTAGCGGAGAATAGTACCCTGTTTCATCTCTCCCTGAACGATTCATTAGGTATACTTCTGCTTCTACAGGTAAAAACAAATTACCAAAATCAGTTGGAAGCGTTGAAACATATGAAAACTGATACAAACCAACAGGAATATCAATCACATCTTGCACTAAAGAACTTAAACCCTGTGGTCTAAAAACAAAGTACTCATCGCCTGGCGTTCTGTCAACAATGTAATCTATTTCACTTGAAAGACCTTGATTATCCAAACTTACAACTAAAAATGATATACCGTTATTGTTCAAATAAGAACTCGTATCAGTTAGTGAATAATTTGTAAAGGCCATTGGGTTTTCAGTGTTTGTTGTTAGATATACAATAGCTCTTTTTGAAGATGCATTTATTAAATCATTTGCTGCAAGTCGTATCGACAAATCAGTACTAGGTAATTGTGAAAAGGGTGTACGAAGATTTGCAGAGGAAAACTCTGTCATAAGCGATGCAGCTCCCTCGTACTCTGTTACAGGAACAGAACCAGACGAAACAATTCTCAGTGTACTTTGAGAATTCATTGCGCCTGCAATTTCGCGAACTGCACTATCTATGGCTTGCTCGTAGGCCTGGTTGTCAGTATTTCTGTCAATTACTATGGTAATATCGCAAAAATCATTTGAGTCAGCAATACCAACAAGTCTTTGCTCTGCAACAGGGCGTAAATCTTCAGTAATTAAAAAGTTTACATCTTCCAAGCCAACAATTGGTTCTCGACTTCTATTCTGTATTCGTAGTTCAAGGGTAACATTTGGAAAATTATCAGAATAAACACGTTCAACCTGAACAAAAAGCCCACCAACTAATTCACTCATTCTCGAAAGGAGAACAATATTGTTATTTAAAAAATCACTTGCAACTATCGTACCATTCTTGTTAACTTCTGCAGAAGTTAATCGTGTAGGAGAATTTCCTGTGTGCACAAGTTCATGAATTTGTCCGTTGTATGTGTCAACAGCGTATACCCTGTTTGTATCAGAAACAAGTATATAGTTATCCCATTGCCTTAAAGCTTCAATTTGTAAAAAACTATTATCTTCAACTAAATAATCAAGAAAGTTTCCACTTGTATCATACATTGAAATATTTCCATCTACACTATCTGCAACATATACAATATCATCAATTACAATAATACCAGTGGGTGAAACAAAGTCTCCAAAATTAAATAGCCACTGCCCTGCATAATCAAAAACAACTACACGACCATTTCCAAAGTCTGTAACATAAATATTTTCTGATGAATCTTGTGCTAAATATTGTGGCCCTAAAAGCTGTCCATCGCCTCGTCCCTTAGATCCAATGTAGTTCATAAAGCTTCCATCAACAGATAGCTGGCTTATTCGATCCCCTGCATACTCAGTTACTAAAAGCGTTCCACTTTTTTGCTCCATAACATCCATAGGCCTATCAAAGCCATTTAAAGGACCTTTTACTCGTTTAATAATCTGTCCATTAACATCAAACAACATTAGTTCATTTGAACCGTATGCTATTACCCATAGAGAGCCTTCATCAGTTGGTAATACAGAAATTGGCTGGCTAAAATAAAGTGTTTCACCACTTGAACCAGGAAAAGACCCAGACTCCACAAAACGAACCTGATCTTCTGCATCACTTCCAGTTATGCGCCTATTTTGCACAACTTCTATTTTATTTTGCAACAATGAGCCACCATATCCAAGCGATGAGGCAAGCTGCCACTGTTCTAGAGCAGTACCTTCTAAACCAGAACGATAATACGCTTTACCCAACCAATCTAAAATGAGAGGTTCTTGTGGCACGTATGAAAGAGCTCTTTCAAACTGTAAAATTGACTCATTAAAAGCACCCCTATACCAAGCTTGTACACCCCTGCGAAATTCTTCTTGGGCAAAGCCTCTATCTGCGGCGGTGGGCTCAGATAAAGAAAAATTTTGCGCTAATATTTGAGACCCAAATATCAATAAACTTAAAGCTACGATAATAAATAAGGCGCGTTTTCTCATCTATGACTCACCTCTTGATGCTAGTTTTCCCTGCTCTTTATTTGTTGCATAGTCTTGTGTAATAATTTTATAATGTTCTTCGATTTCTGGCTTACTCGTTTTTTTATTATACGCTCTTTTAATATATACCTGCGCCTCAGCTAATAAACCAAGCTTATAATAAACCCAACTTAATGAGTCTAAAAATGCAGGAGAATCAGGTTTCATTTCTATTGCTTTTTTGCATAAAGAAAGAGCTCTGGTTAAATCCCTTCCAACACAAGCTAAAACATACCCAAGGCCATTAAGTGCTGTTGGACAATTGGGATTAATATTTAGTGCACTTTCATAGTTTTCAATAGCGCCACTAATGTTTTCTTGTTCCCACTCGATATATGCAAGAGCAGAATAAACTTCGGCAGTTTGGAATCCTGTTTCTAAAAGTTTTTTTAATTCAAAGTCAGCAAAGCTATTTCGCCCTGTAAGACTATATATTATTGCAAGTGCTAGTCTGCATTGATTTGTTCTGCTTTCAGAGCCATCAGAAGTTACAACTTGCTCTAGATAAAGGAGGGCTTCGTCATATCGTTGCAAACGAGCATAGGATAATCCAATGTAATAGGCCAATTCAAAACCAACAGAGCCTTGCTCCATGGTTGATGAAGGTAAAGATAGGAATATCGTCAAGGCATCGGAAAAGTTGCCTTTTTTGTATAATCTAATACCATCTTGCATTGTTTCTGCCATAAACCACCCCCTACGGCATTATATCACTAATATTATATCACAAAACTTGAAATTGGTAAATAATTTTTTTCATTTGCCGAACAAGGTTGTGCATGGATTTTACTAATAGAAATATAACCATTCTGTATAGCAGTATAATCTGTGCCTTCTACCATGTCCGTTTGAACAGGAGCTCCATTAAAAAAACTATAGAGATGGCCATTAGGAGCTTCAAATGTAACGGGGCAATCTTTATAGTTTCTTCGAGAAGGAGTAGTATATAAACACCCCTTTATTGCTTCTTTATCAGAAGCATTTATATTTATAAAAAAATCTTTTTCAAAAAGCTGTATTAGGTTATCAAGGTTTTTTTCAACAAAAGTGGCAAGTGGTGCATAATCCCATGTACCTGCTTCAGATGTTAAGCTAACGGCAATGCCGGGAATCGAATGCATGCATGCATGACGAGCAGCTGCAGCAGTACCTGAGTATAGTATATCGGTACCTATGTTACCACCTTTATTAATACCGGAAACGACGACATCTGGTTTTTTATCAACAATTTTCTTAAACCCAACATCTACACAATCTGCTGGAAGGCCAGAGCATGTAAACTGTTGATGCTTTTGAGTTTTTAAACAAAGTGGAACCCCCATTGTAAAACCATGCGAAACCCCAGATCTATCTTGGTCTGGTGCAACAACCCATACCTCATGATTGACAGAAAAAGCTGCTACCAGTGCTTCTAAACCAGCTGCACCAAAACCGTCATCATTTGTTAACAGAACTCTCATTATTTTTTACCTTTTAATATTTTTGCTCCACCAGCAGGTTTTACAACATAGGAAACAGGATGAAAACCAAATATTCTTTCATAGTCAGCCATTTTACTTTTATATTCTTCTAAATCACTTGTTTTAATTATGGTGTATAAACATCTTGCAAATCCTTTTCCAGTGATCCTTGAACAAGAAATGGCATTTCGAGAACTACATGTATCAAATTCTAACGCTCTTTTTGCTAGCCAATCAATTTCAGGGCAAGAGATATTGTAATGGTCCCTCATGCCTTCATGTGATTTATTTACCGCACGGGCAAAAACAGAAAACTTTTGGGTTTTTAATCCCTCAACTGCATCTAATACATATCCATGCTCATGCATTAAACAAGTTAATCTTCTTCTTGTATCTTCACTTACCGCAGATAAAATATCGCTTATTTCTACAACAGAGTCTTCATATACCCATTGATCTTTTTTTCTAACCTTCAATTCTGCCATGAGCAAAAAGTGTTCAGGAGTTAAAACTGTTTCTTCATCCCAAACAGTAATCCTCGGTACACGTGCATCAGTTAATAAAATAGAGTATTCGGGAAAATCAAATGGAATTGGTGTATGAGTATTTTTTGCATGATCAGTTAAAAGAACGGTGTTCTTTTCAGAATACAAAGCAGCATAGATATCTGCATTATAATTTCCTGTTTTTAAGAAGAACTTATTTCCTCTCTCGATAGTTTGAAAAATTTGTGCGTCTGAGCAAGGATGGTTAAAAAGCGTTTTACAAACAAGTGCAGTTGCAACTTTTATTGCCGTAGTAATTCCAAAGCCAGCAGAAGGAAGAATATCGGTGTAAATAGTAATATTCATTCCTCTACAGGCAAAACCACATGACATAAATCCATCGATAACAGCCTTAAGAGCATTTGCCCAACGGTCTTCCCTTCTGTATTTTAATGTTGAAACATTACCTCTTTTTCTTTCTTCTACCTGGTGAAAATAAAACCGAAGTGATGAATCTTGTCTAGCTGAAGCTGCAATATAAACGGGTAAATCAATAGCCATGGAAAGTGTTTTATCTTTAAAATACCAAGTATGTTCTCCAATTAAATGGAATCGTCCTGGCGCACTAACAACAACATCTGGTTTGGCACCGTATTCACTAGAGTGGACTTTCTCTACCTTCTCCATTGTATATTCCCCTAAAGATAACCTTATTGATTATTGTATTTTAATAAGGTATAATAATACTATAATGACAATATTTTTACAAGTTTTTTATGTAATTTTTTCTGCATTTATTGAATCTTTTGCCATTCCAAATGAATTTTTACTCTTTGGATCGCCTTTTTTAGGTCTTTTTGCATTAGTTCCCCTTTATATTGCATTGTTTAGAGCAAAAAGCTTTAAAGAAGCAGGTCTCTTATTGTCACTTCAATTTACCCTTACACACCTATTATCAAGTTTTTGGCTCGCTTATTTTAAAGACTTTGCAGCACTTACCTTAGGTGGCACAGTGGGCTATTATACTGTTTTGGGATATTTTTTAGGACAGCTTTTTTTTATTCCGATACATTTTACAAAAAAATTATCGCTACACGAGCGTACTTCATTTTCACATATGCTATCTATTGTTCCATGGAATATTCCAGCTCGAATAGTGCTTTTTGCATGTCTTTGGACTATTTATGAATGGCACAAATCACTGGGCTTTTTGGCCTACCCTTGGGTAACCATTTTAATGTCCTCATGGAAGTGGCCTTTAGTTACACAAATTGTTTCGATTACTGGAACGTGGGGAATTACCTTTTTATTTTCACTTTTTAACGCTGTAATAGCAGAAGGAATCCTTAATGGTTTTTTTGTTTTAGAACGACACTTTACAAAACCTAATAAAGCTCCTCAGGTTAAACTTATTCAAATATCACCGTATGCTTGGTCGGCATTATTTTGTATAGCTCTTTTTGCCTGCAGCGTAATACAGGGTATTTTTCAATATACAAAGGAACGAGTTCCAATAAAGCACCTCAATACAATTATTGTTCAAACAAATACAGACTCCTGGTTAACATTTAATGATGAAGAAGCTATAAAAATTGGGCAAGAGCTCACGTTAGATGCAATAGAAAACTATGATAGTAAACCAGATATCGTTGTTTGGAGCGAAGCTCTTCTGTCAAGGCCGTACCCTCATGCAATAGAATACTATGAGCAGTATCCACCGCAAAAACCTCTAGCAGAATTTATTGGTGAGGTTGATGCACCGTTTATTATTGGTGGACCATCAGAAATAAATATTGAAAGCGCAGCTTCACGGGGTTTTCGCCAGTATAATAACGCAGCACAATTCTATCACAGTGATGGGACATGGAAAGATTTTTACGGTAAAATTCACCTTGTTCCATTTGCAGAAATAATACCTTATGCAAACAGTGTTTTTGTTCAAAATTTTATGAAAGCAATTGTAGGCTTCTCAAGCGGTTGGTCTCAAGGTGAGTTTTATAAGGTTTTTGAAGTACCAACACAAGATGGAAACACGGTAAAAATAAGTACACCAATTTGCTTTGAGGATGCCTTTCCTCACATTTGTAGAGCATTATTTTTTGAAGGCAGTGAAGCATTTTATAATATTACAAATGACTCTTGGTCAAAAACAAATTCAGCAGAAATACAGCACTTTGTCATTGCATCATTTAGGGCACAAGAGTTTCGCACCCCACTTTTAAGGAGCACAAACTCTGGATTTTCTGTTGTAGTAGACCCTGCGGGCAAAATTATCTATAGCCTTCCACTTTTTGAAGCAGTGTCAGGCGGCATTGATGTTCCCATTTTTGAAAGAGAGATTACCCTCTATGCTCTTTTAGGTGATTGGTTACCAAAGTTGCTTGTAGCATTAATGATTATTTTATATGGCGCTTTGCATGTAACAAATAAGACTAAGACCACACAAAAAAAAGAACACACAGAAAGTAGCGCATTAATGCTAACAGTAGATTGAGATATGAGGAGAATATAGTTATGAAAGAACTACCATCAAGGAATGTTGCATCTATTGTTACACTTATATTCACAGTAATAATCTCTTTATCATCCTTTTTTTCTTACTCTATTGAAGGTACACCCGTACCAGTTGTGTTACAAAATATGATGTGTGTATTAGCTGCTTGCATTTTAGGTGGCACTCAAGGAGCCGGTTCGGTAGGTTTATTTTTAGTAGCAGGAGCCTTAGGACTACCTATTTTTTCCAACACTAGTGCAGGTTTGCAAGCCTTCTCTGAACCAACAGGGGGATATATACTAGGATACTTTTTTGCAAGCCTCATTACTGGACAAATAATTGGAAAGCCGAGTGTTGAAGAAAAAACACCCATAGCCAAAATTGCAATGGGTGCTATAGTCGGGTATATTATTATATATATACTCGGAATTATGCAGTATATTAATGCAAGCAGTTTGGATATTCAAGAAGCACTTAATTATAGTGTACTTCCATTTTTACCATATGATGGTGTTAAGCTTATAATAACGGTAATTATTTCAGCAAGAATGCGACCGCTTATAGCCTCATATATATCAAAACATTCTGCACAATAATCTAGCGTACAAAGTTTGTTCGGTTACTTCTATCTAATTCTGGGAAAGGTATTCCTTGCTCTTTTGCAATATTGATACACTTTAGCATCCACGCCATATTTTTAGCAAGGTTTCTAATTGTTTGTACACCTTCTTTGTCTTCTGCAACATCGTCTCTTTTTAAACCATGCACCATATTCCAATATGTAGAACCTACAATTGGCATTGTTGCTATTGAAAAATACTTATTTAAACAATCGATGCTTGCAGTTGTACCCGCTCTTCTTGCAGAAATAACTGATGCACCAGGCTTATACCTAAATGCATCCGTATTACTATAAAACGCTCTGTCTAAAAATGATAATATTCTTCCACTTGGGTGTGCATAATATACGGGGCTTCCAAAGATAAACCCATCTGCAAGTAAAGCTTGTTCTACAAATTCATTTACATTATTATGAGTAAATGTGCACTTTTGAGTTTTTCTACAAACCCCGCAGCCTATACAGTCAAACTGAGCATCTGCTCCTAACTGATATATTTCTGATGATATTCCTTCATCCTGTAATACATTTTTTGCCTCAGTAAGAGCTGCCATTGTACAGCCATTCTTGTTGCTACTACCATTTACCATTAATACATTCATTGTAATACTCCTATGTGTGCTACAATATATATAAATGTAGTAAAAAAGTAAAGAAAATAATCAAAAAAAAATATTTTTTTTAGAAAAACTACTTGCAACAACAGATATAGTGTGTTACAATGGGTTTAATTACGGCAAAACACTATATACAAAGAGGGTTACATGCGTTGTCCATACTGCGAGAGCCTTGATGATAAGGTACTTGAATCAAGAACAATGGCTAATGGGGAAAGCATTAGGCGAAGAAGAGAGTGTTTAGGCTGTGGTTATAGATTCACAAGTTACGAGCATATAGAAGAAAAACCATTTATGGTTGTAAAAAAAGACAACAGGAGACAGCCTTTTGATAGAGTAAAACTTGAAAAAGGTATTGAAAGAGCTTTAGAAAAACGACCTGTGTCAACTGAACGACTAGAAAGCATCGTTCATGAAATAACAGATAAGGCTATAATGAAAGGCAAAGGAACAAGAGAAATATCTACTACAGAGCTAGGAGATTTAGTACTTGAAACATTGCATACTATTGATAAGGTTGCCTACATTAGATTTGCCTCAGTGTATAGAGAATTTGAAAATTTACAAGAGTTTATTACTGAAGTTAATAAGCTTGGGGAGAAGTAAGTGGGTAAGCACGCAGATAGTAAAGAAACAGTATTTCCAGAATGGAAAACATTCTTAGGAATGCAAAAAAACGAAAATGATACGGTTATGTTCATCAAGCAAGTAGTTAAGCGTTCGGGCGAAATTGGGGATTACAACCGAGCAAAGATTGTGGATGCAATTGACAAGGCAATTGTAGCTATTGAGGGGAAATCAAATGCAGGAAAAGCAGAGACTTTAACACAAAGTGTTGAAGTAAAGCTCGTTGAGTTTATGTCAAAACGACATTCAAATTCAATACCTGCAATTGAAGAAATTCAAGACATCGTTGAAACAGTACTTATTGAACAAAATGAAGTACAAATTGCAAAAGCTTACATTCTCTACAGAGCAAAGCATGAAGCAATACGCGATGCAAAAAACTTGATGTTAGACATCGATGCAACAATGGATGGGTATTTAAGCCAGTCAGATTGGCGTGTAAATGAGAATGCTAATGTGAATTTTTCTTTGGGTGGATTAATTCTTCACAATTCTGGCACTATCACCGCTAATTACTGGCTTAAAAATATCTATTCTGAGCAAGTAGCAGAAGCACACAAAACAGCAGCTTTTCACATTCATGATCTTTCAATGTTTTCAGGATACTGCGCAGGATGGTCTATTCGACAGCTTATTGTAGAGGGCTTAGGAGGTGTACCCGACAAAATTACATCAACACCTGCAAAACACCTATCTACACTAATTCAACAAATTGTAAACTTTTTAGGAATTATGCAAAATGAATGGGCAGGTGCACAAGCATTTAGTTCGTTTGATACCTATTTAGCTCCATTTGTAAAAAAAGATGGTTTAACAGAAAAAGAAGTTAGACAATGCTTGCAAAGTTTCATTTATGGCGTAAACACTCCTAGCCGCTGGGGTTCACAAGCGCCGTTTACAAATATTACACTTGACTGGACCGTTCCAGAAGACCTAAAGGATAAACCTGCTCTCGCAGATGGTAAAGAACAAGATTTTACCTATGCAGATTGCCAAGGCGAAATGGACATAATCAATAAGGTTTTTATTGATTTAATGATTGAAGGTGATGCAGCAGGACGTGGATTTCAATATCCTATTCCAACATACAATATTACAAAAGACTTTAATTGGGATTCAGAAAATGCAAAACTATTGTTTGCAATGACAGCACAGTATGGCACACCATACTTTCAAAACTTTGTAAACTCAGATCTTAATCCTAGTGATGTAAGGTCTATGTGCTGCAGGCTCCAATTAGATAAAAGAGAACTCAGAAAACGTGGTGGCGGACTCTTTGGCTCAGATGAATTTACTGGATCGTTGGGTGTCGTAACTATAAATTTACCACAAATTGCATATCTTTCTAATACTGAAAAGCAATTTTTTGACCGCTTAGATTATTTAATGGACTTAGCAAAACAAAGTTTAAGCGCAAAAAGAAAAGTTGTACAGCGTCTATTAGATGGAGGCCTTTTCCCCTACACTCGCCGTTATCTAACAACTCTCAATAACCACTTTAACACAATAGGTTTGTGTGGTATGAATGAGTGTTGCCTAAATTTCTTAGGAAATGATATTACAACCGAACGAGGCAAAGCATTTGCAGAAAAAGTACTAGTTCACATGCGAGAAAGAATGTCACAATATCAAGAAGAAACTGGTGAACTATTCAATTTGGAAGCAACACCAGCTGAAAGCACTTCATATAGACTAGCAAGACATGATGTTGAAGCATACCCCGATATTATTACATCGGGCGCGCAAGACCCTTTTTATACAAACTCTTCTCAATTGCCAGTTGATTTTACAAGTGACATTTTTGAAGCTATGGATCATCAAGAATCCTTACAAACAAAGTATACTGGTGGAACGGTTTTTCACACGCTCATGGGTGAAGCAGTCAAAGATTGGGAGTCTTGCCGTGACTTAGTAAAATCAGTTGTAAGTAACTACAGAATCCCATACATAACCATTTCACCAATCTATTCGATTTGTAAAGTACACGGTTATTTAAATGGAGAAGTTTTTGAGTGCCCAAAATGCAAACAAGAGAATGAGGACGCATTAAAAAACAAGATTCTAACATTACAAGAAGAACGAAAGAATTTAGTAGATAAAACAGCATAAATGTGTTATAATTAAATTTAGAATAGCGCTTGTAAAGCGTTTAATTTTATGGGAGGGAAAAATGGCTGAGTTAAGGACAGTAGCCCAAATTGATGCAGAAATTGCACAAGCACAAGAGCAACTAGGCAATGTACGTGGGACAACTACCGAGGTGTATGCACGGATTGTAGGATACTATCGCTCTGTTAGAAACTGGAACAAAGGCAAGAGAGATGAATATGACTTGCGAAAACAGTTTGTATGGGATTCAAAACAAGCACCACAAATTTGTGAAAGCGCAAGTGAATCAAATAAAATAGAAAATACAGTAGTAAAAACTGAAGTGAGCAATGATACGGGTGAAGTATATTATGAATATTTTTCACGCAAAACCTGCCCAAATTGTCAACCAGTAAAAAAACACTTAGAATCATTAGAAACAACGGGCATTCATATTGATGTGGATACACCAGAAGGACTTGAACGTGCTTCTAACTTAGGTGTTGTTTCTACTCCAACAGTAGTTGTTTTTAATAGCGCAGGTACTGAAGTTGGACGAGCACATACTGTATCAGAACTTACACAAGCTTTTTCAGTAACATGCGAGTGTGTTGCATAAATACATGCTTGGAGTTTTAATAAAAACAAGCCTTGTGGATTACCCGGGGCGTGTAGCAGCCACTTATTTTTTAAGTGGCTGTAATATTAGGTGCCCCTATTGTTACAATGGGGAACTAGTTTTGCAAACCTTACCTACAGAAGAATCTCAAACATTAGATGACGTAATGAGACATTTAGAAAAAAGAAAAAATGTACTCTCTGGATTTGTGCTTTCAGGTGGAGAACCACTTATATATGAAAACATTCCTGAAATAATAAAAATAGTTAAAAATCTAGGCTATTCTATAAAACTAGACACAAATGGTTTATTGCCAGAAAAACTGGAACAGCTTTTTTTATCAAAAAAAACAACACCAGATTATATTGCAGTTGACATAAAAACAAACCCTGAAAAGTACCACTTACTTGGCTACAGTGGTAATAGTAGAGAAAAGCTTCTACACACCATTAAAATACTACAAGCATTGCCAAACGAACAAAAAGAGTTTAGAACCGTCCTTTGCCCCCCCCTAGTTACTAAAGAAGATATAACATCAATGTCTCAATTTTTAGAAAAGGACTCACGGTGGTTTTTTGCACAATTTAGAAATGATAACTGCTTAGACGAAACATACAATAATATTGAACCATACACAGATTCAAAAGTTCATGAGCTAACAGAGTATGCAAAAATATGTGTACCCAATGCTATTTTACGATAGAAAAAAACTTGTTAAAACTATGTATTGACAATTCTATGCATATGTATAATAATAAACAAATAGTCAACATAAAATCGCATTATGAACCTGATAGAAAAACGTATAACATAAGTATTTTAACTTGAGCTCTATATAAATGATTACTTACATGATGAGCAATATAATTTATAAGGTGCTTTAAGAAAGGGGACAATGACTATGTTTTTTAAAAAAGCTAGCAAACTCATTACGTGGTCTAATATATTACTTATCATTATGATAATAGTTACACTATTTTTTGTTTACTCCTATCGCAAAAACTTAATAATTGATGATTCAGAAACGTCAAGCTTTTTTTCAACACTCTATAGTGAAAGAATACAAAGCAATATAAATGAAGCTGTAATACAATCGGATATTCTTGAAAACTACGTAATATTTAAAAATGGTATTCTTGCATTTGATGAAATCCCTAATATACTTGCCTTAATCTATGACGAAGATATACACATGGGTATAACCTATGCCCCTGATGGGATTGTTGAATACACCTATCCAATCGAGGCAAATAGTGCGTTCTTAGGATACAACATCATTGATGATCAACTATCTAAACAAGATGCAAAAAGGGCTATTGAAACAAAGCAAACTACTCTATCTGGTCCATACACACTTTCTTCGGGAGAGACAGGACTTCTTGTAAGAAACCCTGTTTTCTTAAATAGCAATGGAATAGAGTCATTTTGGGGATTCATTGTAATCATTATTGACCCTACTGATAAATTCTTAAAACGAATAGGAATACTCAACATAGAAGAAATAGGATATGAGTTTTTAATTGAATCAACCTATAATGGGAACAATGTTGAGCTAGTCCGCTCAGACGGCTTTATGCCCTCAAATGAAGCATCTACAATTAATTTTACTATTGGACAAAGTGAATGGCATATAAAAGTGTACAATAGCCTTGCAAAGGCAGAAAGAACACGAAATATAACCATCTTAACAATTATTTTAATAATAACATCAGCATTATTATATGTAATAACTAGAAATCTTGAAAAAGAAAAAAAGACAATATTTGAGCAGTCTCTTATTGATTCCCTTACAAAAACACATAATAAAAAAGCTTTAGTTCATAACTCAAAGCACAATATAAAATGGCAAAAAGAAGGGTTTACCCTATTTTATCTAGATTTAAATAAATTTAAGCCAGTAAATGACACATATGGTCACGAAGTGGGAGATAAGCTTTTATTTGCATTTTCAAGTAGATTAACGGCACATTTAAAAAGTGACGCATTTATTGCCAGAATTGGAGGAGATGAATTTGTTGTAATAATTCCTCTTACTAATGATAGTGCAGTAAGAGAACAAATAAAACAGCGAATTATAGAGATGTCAGAAAGTCCCTTTTTTGTTGAAGACCATGAACTTCATATATCTACGAGCGTTGGCTATGCAAATTTTCCTGAAGACGGCACATTTGATCAAGTAATGGAAAAAGCTGACAAAGCAATGTTCGAATACAAAGCAATCAACAAAAAAGGTAGATAAAAAATAACGTTTTAGTTTATATTTTAAAACCTTGAGCAACTTCAATGTACATTCTAGGCGTATGAAAAGGCCCTTTATACATATTACCTTTTATATCTGTTGAGCGGCTTCCATCCCTATGAAAATAACCAAAACATGCGCCACATTCGATATCTAAAAATCTTTCTTTAAAATATTCATGTACTTTTATAAAATTTTTCATATATTTTTCATCACCGGTAATAGTGTGTGCATACATGCATGCAATAATTGCCTCATTTTGTGGCCACCAAAATTTCATGTCATGCCAGTATTCACTCATGCTTTTCCCATCTAAGTCTCTAAAATATATTATCCCACCATATTTTTCATCCCAGCCCCATTTCCACATCCAATCAAGCATTGTGCACCCAAGCTTTTGAAGCTCTTCATTTTTTCGATATATGCCCTCTTTCATTATAAACCATGCGCCTTCAATTGCATGCCCTGGGTTTAGCTGCCTGCCTTCGATGTGCTCATGTTGTAAACTTCCATCAAAATTACACTGTTCTACAACAACTTGTAATTCAGGTCTAATAAAATATGTTTTTATTTCTTTGACTTGTTCATCAATAAAATCATTACAAAAAGAAATTTTTGAAGGGTCAAACTGTTCGAAAGCTAGGCGCAACTCTGCAACAGTATTTAATAAAATCATAGGTAGGCCAAAGCCCCTTGAGCTCCTATTTGCAGGGTCAAATTTTGGAATAAGGGCGCCTGGTGTATTTAGAATTTTTTGTACCGACTTAAAGAGCTCATAAGCTTTATCACAGTATTCTTTTTTTCCAGTTGCTCGAGCGTAGGCAGCAAAACCGACAATTGCAAATGTTTCACTGAATACATAGCGTAACCTTTTAATAACAGGTTTCCCATCACTAGTTAAACGAAAATACATTCTTCCATCAGTATGATCAGTGCAGTATTTTTCAATAAATGATACAAGTAACTCACACGCCTGTAAACAATCAGATATGAGTGGAGTATAATTACCACCGTGCTTTTCCTGATATTCTTTTATAAGCATTGCTGATGTTGCAAATGTCCAAAGCCCCCTACCTTGAAACCAAACAGACTTATCTGTTTCAATAAGTGAACCATCTTTATCGAGGCCAGTGTAGATTCCTCCATGTTTCTTGTCGATGCCATGTTTTAGCCAAAATGGTAGTATAGTATTTATCAAAGTTTCAAAGTACTCTTTTGAAATAGCTAGTGTATTGAATTCCATGATTTACCCTTTAATTCTAAGTATATTTTTCAATTGCTGTTTTGATCATTGTCACACAATTATCAATTTTAGCATCATCTTCTTTTGTTAATGGTGCTAACGGCAAGCGAGCAGTACCGATATCCATCCCGTTTCGCTTTAGCACTTCTTTAATAACAGCATACATATTTCCATTACAAGAACACAAGGCCGTTATTATATCGCATACAACAAACTGCACTTCCCGTGCTTTTTGTACTTCTTGCTTATTCATAAGTTCATAAATTTTTAAATATAACTCTGGCATTGCTCCATATGTACCACCGATACCACCATCGGCACCCATAGCCAAGCCGCCAACTAACTGCTCATCTGGACCATTTAAAACAACACCACGTTCTTTGCACACAGACTTCCACATTTGAATATCTTGAACAGGCATTGAAGAATTTTTTACTCCAATCAACCTAGGATTTTTAAGCATTTCTTCTAATAATGGGATGCTCAGAGAAACTCCAGCCAACTGCGGAATATTATAAATCATAAAATTCGTATTAGGTGCTGCATTAGATATTTCATTCCAGTACGATGCAATTTGTTTTTCTGGAAGTTTAAAATATATTGGTGGAATACTTGCAATTGCATCAACTCCTAAGCTTTCAGCGTGCCGTGCAAGGTCTTTACTTTGTTCTAAGTCGTTGCAAGCTACGTGGGCTATTACAGTAACCTTTCCCTTAGCCACCTTCATAACATTTTCAAGAGTTATTTTACGCTCTTGTACGGTTTGATATATGCATTCTCCAGAAGAACCACAAGGATAAAGACCATGTACACCCTTGTCTATCAGGTATTGAGTAAACGCTTGTGTTCGCATCGGACTAATTTGCCCATTATCTTCATAACATGCATACAATGCAGGGATAATTCCCTTATACTTATTTAAACTCACTGTGAGCTCCTTTAATTAAACGATAAATCGTCGAATATATAATGCCTTAGACATTGAAGTTTATATTAACCCTTAACTGCTCCTATCATAATACCTTGTGTAAATGATTTTTGAAAAACAATAAAAATAATTATTATTGGTAGAGCTGAAAGAGTCGCACCTGCCATTAGTAAGCCAAAATCAATACCAAATTCGCTCATGAGTGTTGCTAAGCCTAGCTGTAGAGTAAGGTTTCCTCTTGAATTAAGCATTATGAGTTGTAAAAAGTAGTCATTCCAACTTGCAATAAAGGTAAAAATTGCTAAGGCGCCTATTCCAGGTTTAACCATTGGAACAACAATGGTTAAAAAAACTCTCATTTCACTAGCCCCATCAATTTTTGCTGCTTCTAGTAATTCTGTTGGAATAGACTCTGAAAACTGTTTCATAAGAAATATCCCAAAGGGCCAGCCGACAGCAGGTAAAATTACTGCTAAGAGTGTATCGTGGAAGTTTAAAAAGCTAACCAACTGCACTAATGGGACAAGAACAACTTGCTTAGGAAGAGCCATTGCAAATACAAACATACTGAATATTGCAATTCGACCAAAAAAACGTTTTTTTGCAAGCACATATCCGGCAAGCGTTGCAACAAGACACACAAGCGCCATTGTGGAAACAGAAATAATAAAGCTATTAAAAAACCATTCTACTGCTGGTTGATTAAATAACTTATCCCATGACTCCATTGTAGGTGTTTTTGGAAACCACTCAGGAGGTAGTATTAATGAGCTTCTTAAATTCTTAAAAGATCCGGTAATAGTCCAATAAAATGGAAACACAAATACCAGTGATAAAATAAGGAGTAAGCTCATTGTAATTCTATCAAATATTTTTTTTCCTACTGACCTAACTTTTGCCATTATATTCTCCTAGTAGTCCTTAATTTCCGTCTGTTTTAAATACTTTATATTGAACCATGCTTATAAGTCCAATAATAATAGCTAAAGAAACACCCATTGCATTAGCAAAACCAAATTGCTTTAAATTAAAAGCTTGCTCATAGACTAAGAACATTACCGTTGCCGAATGAAAGCTAGGTGCTCCGTTTGTGAGTAGCTGCACTAAGTTAAAACATTGGAATGTATTGATTGTAGTAATAATTACTACATACAATGTTGTAGGCATAATTCCAGGAATGGTTACGTGTTTAAAAACTTGCCATTCACTTGCCCCATCAATTTTAGCAGCTTCAAGCTGTGATACATCTAAGTTACCAAGTGAAGCAATATATAATACAATTGGCTGGCCTACACTTGTTGTTATAAGCACAACAATAATTGTGGACAAGGCATATTGCTTGTCACCAAGCCACGAAATATTTTTATCGATTGTCCCAAGGACATCACGTA
>CAYJFX010000013.1:0-27371 GCA_964369735.1 uncultured Treponemataceae bacterium | reverse complement strand
TTCGTATTCAAAAAAAGGTTCAAAGCGAACTTAATGAAAAAATTGAAAAAAATCAGCGCGAATATTTTTTAAGAGAAGAATTAAAATCAATAAAAGAAGAGCTCGGCCTCGTTAGCGATGCAAAGTCTTCTGATTACCAAAAATTTAAAGAGAAAATAGATGCCTTTAACTTTGAAGGCGAAGTGCTTGAGGCAGTTACAAACGAGTTAGATAAATTCAATTTAATGGACCCTCACTCTGGAGATTATAACATTACCAGAACATACCTCGAAACAATAATTTCACTTCCTTGGCTCAATGGGGAACAGGAAAACTACAGTCTCTCAGTAGCACAACAAATTTTAGATAATGATCACTATGGGCTTGAAGATGTCAAAAAACGGATTATAGAATACTTAGCAGTACGAAAGTTAAAGAACGACAGCAAAGGCTCTATAATCTTACTTGTAGGACCTCCAGGGGTAGGAAAAACAAGCGTAGGACACTCAATAGCAAAAGCTATGAAAAAACCCTTTTTTAGGTTTTCAGTAGGCGGTATGAAAGATGAAGCTGAAATAAAAGGGCATAGAAGAACCTACGTTGGAGCTATGCCAGGAAAGATTATCCAAGGATTAAAAATCGTAAAATCTAAAGCTCCCGTTTTTATGATTGATGAAATTGATAAAATGGGATCAAGCTATCATGGAGACCCGTCGAGCGCTTTATTAGAAGTATTGGACCCTGAACAAAA
This sequence comes from uncultured Treponemataceae bacterium, assembly GCA_964369735.1. GTDB lineage: Bacteria > Spirochaetota > Spirochaetia > Treponematales > Treponemataceae > CAYJFX01. The sequence continues at coordinate 26,641 of CAYJFX010000013.1, read as the reverse complement.
CAAAGATTTTAGAGATCACTACTTGGATGTACCTTTTGATGTTTCAAATATACTATTTATATTAACTGCAAACACCCTCGAAGGCATTCCTGCACCATTGCGTGACAGAGCTGAAATAATACATCTTTCTGGGTACATTGCTCAAGAAAAAGTGGCAATAGCAAAAAAATACCTTGTTCCAAAGAGCTTATCAAAGAATGGTCTTTCAAAAAATCAAGTACGCTATGACAACACTACCTTATTGTTTATTGCAAACTCATATGCTAGAGAAGCGGGGGTTAGAAATCTAGAGAAAAATCTTGACAAGTTACATCGAAAATATGCAACGAGCCTCTTATCAAATCCTGAAACTGAAAAAAAGGTTGATGAGCTACTGGATATTAAGTTAGAAGCAAAAAAAGAATATGATGCAGTGATTGAAGCACAGAAAAAAGAAAACTCAAAAAATAAGCGAAAGATTAAAAGCTATGTTGTGGGTAACGAAGAAAAGCAAAAGCAAAAAGAAGTGAATATGCTTTTAGATGTACCTTTTACACCAACAACTGAAGATATTATTACCTATTTAGGAAAGCCCATCTTTAATGATGAGGATGATAAGAAAAAGGCAGAAACACCTGGAACGGCAATAGGCCTTGCGTGGACGAGCATGGGTGGCGATACTCTTCTTTTAGAAGCAATCAGTGTTCCTGGAAAAGAAGGGCTTAAGCTAACAGGTAAGCTTGGTGATGTTATGAAAGAATCTGCAAGTATAGCACTTTCATGGGTGAGGTCATATGCGCTTAATAATAAAATTAAGGATTTAGATTTTTTTACCTCAAATACTATACACTTGCATATTCCCGAAGGCGCAACACCAAAAGATGGCCCATCTGCGGGTATAACAATGGTAACAACATTGTTATCTTTGCTAAAGAACAAGCCAATTAAGAAAAATATTGCAATGACTGGAGAGTTGTCATTAACTGGCCAAGTATTGGCAATTGGTGGTTTAAAAGAGAAGACTGTTGCTGCAAGGCGAAATGGCATAAAGCATGTTATTATACCTAAGCAAAATGAACGAGATTTAGATGAGATATCTGAGCACGTAAAAAAGGGAATACAGTTTCATCCAGTTTCACGCATAGAAGAAGTCTTGGAAATAGTGTTTTAATTAATAATTATTACCTATCCCCTTGGCGCCTTTGCAGGATCGAGGGGAGAGTTATTTTTATATACCATAAAATTCATTCTGTCTTTTCCCGAAAGCGCATCGTGACCAATATTACCAAGGATAGTACCGTACGCAACAAAGTCGCCCTTGCTTACAGACAGAGTGCTCAATCCAGTGTAGACATAAATATGACCAGTGGTGTCTTGCACAAATACAACTTGTCCAAAACCTCGATACATTCCACTAAATAATACAGTACCAGAGCGAATAGCTTTTACTTCCTCATTTTGAGTTCCTGTAAGAGCAACGCCAGAAATTTTCCCTGTAACATAATTAACTTCAGTTGCCTTTACTGGCCACACTAAGCTTGTATCACCCCTTCTAGTGCTTACTTCCCTAGGATCTTCTGTTGAAGTTGGCAGTGTAGGAACAGGTGCAGTGGCAGTTGCCACTACTTGTGATGCAGCTGGAACTTTTAATACTTGCCCAATTTTTAGTACAGATGTAGATGATAAATTATTGATATTTCTAAGCTCATCAACACTTATATCATTTTTACGCGATATACTGTAAAGGGTGTCACCAGCTACTACCTTATAGTCATCGTAATCGGTTGTGCTTATTGTAGACGTTTCAGACTCTTGCCCTGGAATAATGAGTCTTTGCCCTACAGAAATAGCATTACTTGAACCCATATTGTTTGCACTTTGAATTTCTTGAACAGTTACACCATATTTTCTACTCAATGAATATAGAGTTTCAGACTTTTGAACAGTGTGTGTAGTGCTTTGAGAAAAAACTGGCATGGCAGCACATACCATACATACATATATTACAAGGCAAATTAGATTTTTCATACACTATACTATCGGTATATTTTTATATTACGTTTACCCCAAAGAAGTAAAAATAGAGTGTACATCGATACCATTTATGGTATTTCCCTTTTGGTATAGCTTGTTAAGATTTTCTTTGCCCTTTGTTAGTTGAATTGAAGTAATACCATGATTAATTGAACTGTGTGCTTCTACAAAGGCTGCAATATGGTCTGCACATCGCACGAGTTTTCCATCAACAGGTGAAAAAGCATCTTCATTATATTTTTCATTTAAGTCATCATAGGTAATGTTTATTTTTGATGATTCAGGGCCATCTTGTATCCTATTTTCGAACTCATCATCGGTAAAGTATATAAGCTCATCAACATAAAATTTTTCCATCAACGGGATCAGTTCTTCGTTAATCATATCTGCTTCAATTTGCTTAACTATTGACGAAAGGGTATCCGTAGCTTGTTTTACTGGCGAAATAATATCACGAGTGACTGCCTCAGGAAGATCATGGAATAAGGCTGAAAAGTAGTTATTATATACTCTTTTTTCGCAAAAATGAAATGGTGTTCCCTTAGATTCTGAATAGCTTTTTGCAGAGTCTCTGCTTAATAGCAAGGTTAAAAGGGCTACAAAAAATGAATGTCCTAGTACGGTTGTTTTTGGAACTCGCGGGGTTTGATTCCACCGAGCTTGAAAACGAAGCTGCTCAATTACCATTAAAAACTCATAAGGTCTTTGTTTTGTGAGTAATAATTGCAAACCTTTTAAATCTAAGTAAGGCTGAATGTCACCATTTAATTGTCTCTGAATGTTTTTTAAACGAAAATCTTCATTTACTACTGCAAGCATTTCAAATTCTCTAAAAGCTGAATATTTATGTGCAGCCGTAAAAATTCTTTCTGTTAAAGTTTGATTGTTTTTCTTTGCATTCTGTGTGCGAATATAATTTGAGAACATAGAAAACAATTCTTCATCGTGCATTATATCCTTATATTGTTGTAGTACCCACTCATTTAATTGCTCATACTCTTCAGGGTAATCGTGTTTTATTCTTCGTTGTAACGGAGACTTAATGTCACAAAGTGCTATTTTTTTTAATATTTCAAAGAGTGAAGCGTACATGAGCCACTGCCAATCTATTACCTTGCCCTCATGCTCTTCGAACTTTGCAAGCATGTACGCAATCACCATTTTTTCGCTCGACTTATCCATTTCAATCAAATCAAATGGACGCACTAAATCTGTCCACCTCTCAATAGAAAAGCCTTCAAAGAGTTTTAAAATAAATTCCTTTTTAATCATTAACTCGAACCTTGCACATATGGCTTACCAGCTACTTTAGGTGCATAATTTTTTCCACTAAAAACAACAAGGGCTAAAAGTGTAATTGCATACGGTAGTAAACTAAAGAACTCTGACGGAAAAAGATCTCTTAATGACGGAATATTTACAACATAAATTGCAAATGCTACGGCAAAACCAAAAAGTAATGAAGAGCCTGTAATTCCTAAAGGCCTCCATCGTCCAAATGAAACTGCTGCAATAGCAATAAAGCCAGCACCATTTATAGTATTTGCGTTGTATTGAATTGTTTGAGTAAGCACTAAACAACCGCCTGCTAGTCCTGCCAAAACCCCAGAAATAACTACTGCGATATAACGCATCTTTTTAACGGGAACACCCGCTGATTCAACGGCATGAGGATGCTCACCGCACGCACGAAGTCGTAATCCAAATGGAATTTTATACAAGAAAAACCATGCACCCACAATTACAAAAAGAGCAATTAAAGCCGTTGGATATATACCAAATGCGCCAGGGAGCATACCTAACTGGTATTGTCTTGTTCTATCTGCATTAAAAAGAATTTGTGAAAAGAATACCGTTAACCCCGTTGAAAGAAGATTTATACCTGTACCCGAAATAGTTTGATCTGCATTAAGCGAAACCGCAGCATAGGCATGAATGAGTGAGAATATGCCACCAGTAATAGCACCGAATAAGAGAGCAACCCATACAGATCCGGTAAAACCTGATTCAAGCAGTACATGTGTAGCGGCAGCAGTAAAAGCTCCCATCCCCATTAAACCTTCTAAAGCTATATTTACAACACCTGACTTTTCGCAAATCATACCGCCTGTAGCTGCAATTAAAATTGGAGCTACAATCATTAAAATTGAAGGAATCATTCCAAGTAAAACATCCATTATTCATCTCCTCCCGTTTTAGCGCTTGATTCTGAAAGCGTTTTTTCAAGTTCTTTCTTTTGTTGATATGCTAGGTACATTTTTAAGCCTGCCCTAAGTGCAATAAATACAACTATTAAACCTTGTATAATAAGTGTAATTTCTTTTGGAATACCATTTTCTTGCATTATACCTTGTGCCCGTGCGAGCATTCCAAAAAGCAAGCCAGCTACCAAAGTTCCACCGGCTGTGGAATTACCAACAAGGGCAACTGCAATCCCTGCAAAGCCGTAGCCTTCTAAAACTGCAGGAATTCTCCCAAACTCACACGAACCAAGTGCAACAGAAGCACCTGCACGCCCTGCAACAGCTCCTGATATAGCCATTGCCAATACTATACTCTTTATTACTGGAATACCAGAACAAAGCGCTGCATCTTTATTATAGCCTGTAGCACGTAAACCAAATCCTAAGTTTGTTTTTTCCATTAAAAACCAGTATAAGATAACTGCTATAGCCACAAAAAATATACTTAAATTCATTTTTGACGTATTAGTTATCATATCAAAAAACTCAAAACGGATTGATGCAGTTTGAGGGAAATGTGGCGTTTGGTAAGTATTTGAACCTGGTATGCGTAGTAATACTATACGCGCTAAAAATAGTGCTATATAATTAAGCATAATAGTAGCTACAACCTCTGAAACTTCAAACCTTGCCTTTAGAAATCCAACTAAACCGCCCCACAATCCTCCGGCAACCACCGCTAGCAGAACTGCAAGCATCCAGTGAAGACCCAACACTTGAGGACCATAGAGCCCTACTACTGTCGCAACAGTTAGCCCTGCTAAGTACTGGCCTTCTCCACCAATATTAAAAAGACCTGCCCGAGCAGCAAAACCCATTGTTAAACCACATAATATGTAGGGAACTGATATATTAATCCATTCACCTACATAGCGAATTTCCCAACGCATTTCGCCACGATTATTCCAAAATATTCCTGTTATTACTTGCAAAAAGGACTCATACATCCCTACAGGGTTCCTGCCAACTACCAATACAAGTAGTGAACCAACAAAAAAACCTAAAAGAACTACTAAAACAGATACAGCTGAATCTGAGTGGAGTAAAAAGTTCACAAAGGCATGCCGATTATAATCAATTTGTTTAATAGATTTTTGCTTCATTATGCCACCTCATTGCTTTGTTTTTTTGCACCAGCCATCATGGCCCCTATTTCTCTCTCTGTAACCTCGCCTGCATTAGAAAGGCCAACAATAGACCCCTTAGAAATTGTTGCGATTCTATCGCAAAGATTCATTATTTCATCTAACTCAAAAGAAATTAGTAACACTGCAGCACCTTGGTCGCGTATTTCAATGATACGTTTTCTAATATATGAAATAGCGCCAACATCCAATCCACGGGTAGGTTGTGCAACAATAAATACTTCAGGCGCAAGTTCTACTTCACGTGCAATAATAAGTTTTTGCTGATTTCCACCAGACATACTACCAGTTGCTGTTAAGGGCCCACGTCCTGCTCTAATGTCAAAATCTTCTATAAGCTGCGTGGCTTTTTTATCCATAGCGCTAAAATTTAACAAACCAAAACGTTGGCTGTATGGGGCTTTATAATAATTTTTTATAACAATATTTTCTGCAACCGTAAACTCAGATACAAAGCCATGTTTATGTCTATCTTCTGGTATATGTGAAATACCAGCTTCAATACGTTTTCTAATTGAATACTTTGATATGTCATTTCCATTTAAAAAGATTTGCCCTGATTCAAGAGGAGAAAGCCCTGTAATAGCGTATATGAGCTCTGATTGTCCGTTCCCATCAACACCAGCAATACCAACAATCTCCCCTGCTCTTACGCCTAGGGTTAAATCATTAACTGCTAACTGCCCTCTTGAGTCCTTCACTGAGACATGCTTTAATCCTAACACTGTTCTCGATGGGTTTGAAGGCTCTTTATCTATATAAAAATTAACAGCTTTTCCGACCATCATCTCTGCAAGATCATGCTCTGTAACATCTGCTACGTTCACTGTATCAATGAGTTTGCCTCTGCGCAATACAGTACAACGATCAGCTACTGCTTTTATTTCTTTTAATTTGTGAGTAATAATAATAATTGTTTTACCCTCATCTTTTAATAGGCGAATAATATTTATTAATTCATCTATTTCTTGTGGGGTAAGCACAGCTGTGGGCTCATCAAAAATGATTATGTTTGCATTTCTGTAGAGCACCTTTAATATTTCAACCCGTTGTTGCATTCCAACGGTAATATCTTCAATTTTAGCACTTGGATTAACCATAAGGCCGTATTTTTCGGAAAGCTCTTTTACTCGTTTTTCAGCTACCTTTAAGTCAAGAATACCAAAGCGATTTGTTGACTCAAGTCCCAACACTATGTTTTCTGTAACAGTGTAATTGTGGACAAGCTTAAAGTGTTGATGCACCATACCGATACCAAGGTCCGTAGCATCATTAGAGTTTTTTATGGAAACTTGTTTTCCATTCACAGAAATAGTTCCCCTGTCAGCAGCATATGAGCCAAAAAGAATGGACATAAGAGTAGATTTTCCTGCCCCATTTTCACCTAGGAGAGACAACACCTCGTTTTTTTTAACCGTTACGGTAACATTGTCATTAGCAACAACACCAGGAAACGTTTTGGTAATTCCAACCATTTCTATTATATTTTCATTCATTGTACACTTCTTTTTATAAAACAAGTGGTTGCATACATGCAACCACTCGGCAAAAAATAATTATTAATTATACATTGTTAATTATTAATTAATTAGTCGTCTTTTGCACCTAAACCAGCAGGAACAACACCAGCAGCTAGAGAGTCTGCATATGTTTTGTAAACCATAATGTCGCCTGATACAATATCAGCTTTAATGTCTTCTACTGCATCAATAATATCATCAGAAAGTTCTGAATTTGTTGAAGCATATCCAACACCATTTGCTGCCATATCAAGTTCAATTACGCCACCTTCAAAGGTTCCAGCTTCAATATCGGTTAAAGCTAATATTGCAGATGTTTCAACCATTTTTAACATAGAAGTTAAAACAGCAGATTTATCGCCTTCATAAATACCTTCAGCGTGTTGGTCTGAGTCTACACCAATTGCCCATACGTTTTGGCCTTGTACACGATATTCTTTTGCTTGTGCAATAGTTCCGTTTCCAGATCCACCAGCAGCAGAGAAAATAGTGTAAACACCTGAGTCATACCAGTTTTTAGCTTGTGTTTTTGCTTTTTCTGGAGCACCCCAGTCGTTTGTGTAATAGTCAACGATTGAAGAATCAGGTAAGTTAGGCATTACATGTTTTAAACCTTGGATATAACCAACTTCAAATTTTGTAATAACACTACCAGGAACACCACCAATAAAGCCAAATTTAGGATTAGCTATACCATCTTCTTGTGCTTTAAGTGCTGCAATAACACCTACAAGAAATGAACCTTGTTCTTCAGCATAAACATATTCTTGAACATTAGGAACACCAACCCAACTAACATCAACAATCATGAATGCTTGTTCAGGGTATTCACGTGCTACTTCACCAATTGCATCAGCAAAAGTAAAACCTGTTGCTATAATAAGATCATAACCGCGATCAGCTGCTTGCTTTAGGTTAGGAACATACAAGTCTTGTGTTTGACATGTAACAACATCATAAAGATTTCCTCGACCATCTTGATCTTCCCAAGTATCGCCGTAGAATTCTAAGATTCCTCTCCATGCTGCAGCATTAAATGACTTATCATCAATACCAGTTGCATCGGTAATAATACGTACTGTTGGAAGATCAGCTGCTGTATCTGCTGCTTTTGTACATGATACAAACATTAAAGTAGAAATAATTGCAAGAGCAACTACACCAAAAAGAATTTTTTTCATTTTTACCTCCGTAAAATATTTATTGTACCTACATTTTATCACTGTTTTTTGTAAAACGCAAGACAAAAAGAGCAAAAGCTAAAAAATAATTTTTGTTTTTCTAAGCCTAAGGTTTAACTTGCACTAACATTAATATAATTATATAGTGAAATATGCACAATGACACATTAGACTACAAAATAATAAACAAAGACATTTTAATTAAAAAATTTTCACTCTATGGCTTATTAAAAAATTTAAAATTTTTTGAGCCCTATTTACTTATTTATCTAGCAGGTAATGAATTAAGCCTTTTACAAATTGGCTTTTTATTTGCTATTAGAGAAATTATCATTAATGTATTTGAGATACCATCTGGCATCATAGCAGACTATTTTGGTCGAAAAAAAGAATTGTATGCATGCTTTTTATTTTATATCATTTCCTTTATAGTTTTCTTTATAAGCACAGGTTTTTTCGGAGCTGCAATTGCAATGGTGTTTTTTGGACTCGGAGAAGCCTTTCGTTCTGGAAGTCATAAAGCAATGGTGTATTCGTACCTTGAACAAAAAGGTTGGGAAAAGCATAAAACATATGTGTATGGTAAAACAAGAAGTGCATCGCTTGCTGGTAGTGCTATAAGTTCTGCTCTCGGTATTGTAATTATTCTCAATGTACCAAACTCAGGCTATATATTTTTAGCATCGACAGTTCCCTACATTATAGACTTTTTTCTTGTGTTATCATACCCTAAATCACTTGACAAGGGGGAAGTAGATGAGCACATGAAATTTACTGACCACCTAGCACTTATGAAAAAAAGTTTGCTACATAATAGACCATTACAATGCCTTCTTTTTGCAAATGGTGTTTTTGAAGCAGTATTAAGCTCAATGAAAGATTATATCCAGCCTATTCTCAGTGCTATAATTATTGGAACAGGGTTAGTCGTTTTTTCAAATATAAGTGCAGAAGATAACCTAGCTATCCTTTTGGGCCTCATGTACACTATATTAAATTTATTAAGTGCACTTGCTTCTAAAAATTCGTTTAGACTAAAAGCTTTTTTAGGAGGAAAAACATCCTTAAATGTTTTATATGTACTCTTTGCATTCACTCTAATTGCCTTGGGCTTATCACTAGGGTATACGATACTTGTGTGCACCTTTTTTGTATTAGTAAATTTTTGGCAAAACCTTCGAAAGCCTATTTTTATTGATGTTATTGATGATAATATGGAAAAAGCACAGAGGGCAACTATTTTGAGCGTTTCCGCACAGTTAAAATCACTTTTTATCATAGTGTTTGCGCCTCTAGCAGGTTATATAGCAGATAATTTTGGAATGAGTACTCTTATGTACACCTTTGCCGCCATTATGTGTATATTGTTTCCTGTGGTAAAAGCACAAAAATAATAACAGCAAATTTTTATATCTATCTTGTCATTCTGATTTTTTTTCTCATATCTGTTCACATCCCCAACAAGACTCACTGATTAGTTCAATTTTACAGAAAAACGTTCCTCAATAATAAATTTTTTATTTTTTTTCATATAAAACACTATAATATATATGTGAAAGATAAAAATTTGCAAATTATCAAGCTATTTCATTTATGATAATTTGCAGTTGCTGAAAATAAAAAAATGAGGTATAATTATGGCAGATACTAATGAAAACGTTTTAATACCAACAAATGATTATTTTGCACGATATCTATTTGCTGATGTTGGTAGTGAAAGAATTTTGCTCCATTTTCTAAATGCCCTTAGAAAGGATGCCAACCAAGTGCCTTTTAAGACTGTAGAGCTTTTGGACACTTTTAACTTAAAAGAAAATGTGTTAGAACGAGAAACCGTTGTAGATGTCAAGGCGCGTACTGAAACAGACGAAATTGTTATAGTAGAGGTACAAAATATTGCAAACGCAGGATATATTTCCCGTGTTTTGTATTACATAGCTGTAAGCTATGCAAAACAGGTAAATATAGCTATAGAGCATGTAAAAGAAAAAAAGTCAAGAAAAATTGACTACACAAGTTTAAAACCGATAATAAGTGTTAGCTTATTAAATTGTAACATACACGTAGTATCAAACAAGATACACAGTGTATTTAGAATGAAAGAAATAACAACTGGATATGAGCTTAGTAAAGACTGGGAAGTACATTTCATTGAACTAAAAAAGGAAGTTACGAGCGAAAACAAAGACTTAGAACTTTGGATAAAGTTTTTTACATCAAAGAATTTGGAGGAAGATAAAATGGAAATAGTTTCATCAAACCCTATTTTTGAAGAAGTATACGAGCGCTATGAAAAATTTTCTGGTGATGTAGAACTCATGGAAAAATATCGAGACCTCCAAGCTTACTATATGACCCAAGAGCACATGTTTGAAGTTGAGCGAGAGCAAGGCAGAAGTCTCGGTATTCAAGAAGGACTAGAGGAAGGTCGCGCGGAAGGATTAACTCAAGGAAAAAATGAAGCTAATATACAAACTGCTAGAATTGCTTTGCAAAAGGGTTTTACCATTACCGAAATTTCTGAGCTTACAGGCCTTTCAGAAGAAGAAATTAAGTTAATTAATAATAAATAAGTAACAGTATCCTTTCAAGCACTAAGGAACGAATTGCACCCACCACAAGACTAGAGCGTCATTCTGACTTTGCTTTCTGCTAGGCTACAGGAAGAATCTCCTTCATGGCGTAGAAAATCTTTATTTTTTCACCCCCACCAAGATTGGTTATTTTTAGCCACAAGAATTACGCAAGAATTATCACTTTTGAGTGTTGAGTAACACCCCCACAACCCAAAAAAAAGGCTTCCCCTAAGGAAAGCCTTTTTGCGTTAAACGCGAATTAATTTGTTAAAATTAAAGAGCGATTTCTGCTTTAAGTGTAATTTCACCTAATTTTTCAGTTTCTGCTTTTGTGTCACTTCCATTAATTGAAGCTTTACCTGAAGCAAATGCTGCATTACCCCATCCAAGAGTGAATGTTGTGTTGTCTACAAGACCAGCTACGTTTGTTTCAAAACGAGGCATTATGCTTGTTCCAGAAGTAGTGTTGCTACCACTTTCTGAAGCTGTAATACCAACTAATACACCTGCTGAAGGAGTAATTGTTAAGTCACCAACCATGATGTCATAATCTGCAGCTACACCAATTTGTGTTGCTAATTTGCTTGAAGCATTAGTCATAGCAGCAGCTGCACTGTTTTGTCCACCAAGATAAGCATTAGTTTTTGCATCTTTAGCAATATTTGATGAGAAAAGAACTTGTGCACTTAAGTTAGGAATGATGTCACCTGTGTGCACCATAACCATAATTGGAAGAGCTGAGTCCATTGCGCCATCTAATAAGTTAAGAGATGTGAATAAAGAAATACCAGGCATAATTGTTCCGTCACCTTCATCAGCACCTACGTAAGCTAAGCTTGTGTCGTAGAAACCATAAAGAACAGAATCTCCGTCCATTTCTTCACCCCAACCAAAGTTGATACCTAAACCAATAGCATTTTGTGTTTCAATTTCTGTGTCTACATTTGTGTACAAGTTCCATGTAGCAACAGGCATTAAGCTAAACATACCAATAGGCATTTTGTAAGAAGCACCAGCAAACATAGAAAGATCATTTTCTTTTTCACCAGAAACACCATAAGCAATTGCAGCTTGGATCATTAAATCATCCATTGGTGTAACCATTGCACTTAAGCCAAGAGCATAGTCGTCTGTCCAATAGTTTGAGTTTTCATTAGCTTCAAAAGTCACTCTATAGATAGTAGCATCAACGTTTACAAGAGTACCTGATACAACATTACCAGCTTGGTCAACATATTCTACAGTTGCACTACCTTCTGGTACACTATAGTTATCACCAGCACTAACAAATTCTACTACTTGAATACTAGTAATGTCTCCAGGTGCTACAGATATATTAGCCTTTGTTCTAACAGCAGCTTCAATACTAAACATATCATTTCCATACCCAGCAGTGAAACCTTGGTTGTAACCAAATTCTTGTGCTGGAGAATCTTCCATGTAGTAAATTCCACCATCCATACCAATTAAAGTATCACCATTGTCATATCCCATTGCATTAGGATAGTTAAAGTCTCCACCGTAGTCAAAGTCACCTGATGTTAAACCAAAGTAAAGGTCTCCAACGTGAATTGTTGCAACATCAATAATAACACCATCATTAGTTAGTGTCATAGGTGTTCCTGATACATCATCTGCTTCAAATTTCATATCACCATCAAGCAATACTACTAATTCACCCCAAACGCCTGTTCCTGCTGTAGAAGCAGAAAGGTCACTAGGAAGTAAATTTAATGTTAGTGTAACATCAGCATCATTTTTAAATCCAGTTTTTTCATTGTCCAAATCAAAACCAAATGTTGTAGAAGCTGAACCACCAATGTCAACCATGTTTACATCTGCCACTGGGTCTGCTGCGAATCCGCCTGCTACCAAAGACAAAGCTATTAATACTGTTAAGAGTTTTTTCATTTATAAAACCCTCCTCATTTTTTCTTATTTGTACAAAGGCAACGCCTTTTTAACGTACAAATATCACTGTGTAATTGTAGCACGACTTATTTTTGCTGTCAAGTTTTTTTAAGATAAAATTAAGATATTTTTAAGCTTTTTTTAAGAATTCAAGCTTTTTTTTGACAAAATTTACATATAATGTCAAAAGTCCGATACATTTTGCATATATGTTTAACTTTGTTTATTTTTACTCCACATTTCGTGTTAGTATGCTTTTTGCGAGCATCACTAAAACTGGCCATTTTATAATTCCTAGTTCGTAATTATTTACAAATCTGTGATTAAAACTTCTCCCAACCTTCGCCTAATACATTCGTAGTCCGTAATTAAAAATAAAATGTTCTTGACCTTTCAATCATTCTAAAGTACACTTATCATATAGATTTTCTAGTCGGGGGTTATATGCAAGGATTTAAATCAGTTCATCCAAAAGATATTCAAGAAAGCGCTATATCACTACTCAGCGATACTTGGATGCTTGTAACAGCAGGACAGATAGCAAATGAAGGCGAAAAATCGTGGAATACCATGACAGCAAGTTGGGGTGGCCTAGGATATTTATGGAACACCCCTGTGGCATTTGTTTTTGTACGAAAAGAGCGCTTCACTTACGAATTTACCGAAAAAAATGATTCTATGACTCTCTCTTTTTTTGAAAACGATTATAAAAAGGCACTAAGTTTTTGTGGCACAAAGTCAGGGCGTGATTATGATAAGGCTAAAGAAACAGGATTAACTCCTATTAAAACTGAGAATAATAGCGTAGCCTTTAATGAGGCTCGCATTATACTTGAGTGTAAAAAAGTATATGTAGATATGATAAAAGAAAGCTTCTTTTTAGATAAAGCCATATTAGACAAGTGGTATAAAGAAGAAGGTTTACACCAAGTATACATTTGCGAAATTACAAAGGCGTGGATTAAGTAAGCTATGAGTACCAAAGAACCTATTAGCGCCCTTTTTACTGATTTTTATGAACTCACCATGGCTCAGGGGTTTTGGAAGCAAAATATGAACCACTCATGCGTATTTGATGTTTTTTTTAGACGTAATCCTTTTAGTGGCGGCTTCGCTGTCTTTGCAGGAATTGAAACACTCCTTGACTCGCTTACAGAGCTTCATTTTTCTGAAGACGACATTGCATTTTTGCAAAGCCTTAATAAATTTGAAGAAGGGTTTTTAGAATATTTACGTACATTTTCTTTTTCAGGAGACGTGTATGCAATGGAAGAAGGCACCATTATTTTTCCAAATGAGCCACTTGCACGTATTCATGCAAGCCTTATTGAAGCACAAATAATAGAAGGCTTAGTATTAAATCAACTAAATTTTCAAAGTCTTATTGCAACAAAGGCTGCAAGGATGGTTATAGCCTCAAAAGGCTCTCATATCATGGAATTTGGCCTTCGTCGTGCACAAGGATATGACGGAGCTATGAGCGCTTCAAGAGCTGCCTTTATTGGAGGGGCTCGTAGCACGAGCAACGCTTTAGCAGCAAAAGAATTTGGTATACCTGTCATAGGTACCATGGCTCATTCATGGATTATGTCCTTTGAAAGTGAACTAGAGGCCTTTGAAGCCTATGCAAGTATGTACCCCGACTCTTGCACGTTTTTGCTTGACACTCACAATACACTTAAATCAGGCATAAAAAATGCTATTATCGCAGGAAAAAAACTTACGAAAAAGGGATACAATTTTGGGGTTCGATTAGACTCAGGTGATATGCAGTACCTTTCAACTGAAGTTAGAAAAGAGCTCGACAAAGCAGGATTAACAAAAGCTACTATTTCTGTTTCTAATGATTTAACCGAAGAAATAATCGAAACACTTGTTTCGCAAAATACTCCTATCGATGTTTGGGGCGTTGGCACTAACATGGTTACTGGGGGCAAGGACTCATCTTTTACTGGCGTGTATAAGCTTGCAGCAAGGCATAATGCAAATGGGACTGGCCTTATTGCAACTATGAAATTTTCTGATAATCCAGAAAAAACAACGAATCCTGGCATAAAAAATGTCTGGCGCACATATGACAGCGAGGGAATGTTTAAAGCCGATATTCTAGCCTTGCAAGATGAAGTAATTGAGGCAAAAAAAGAAAGAAGATTTTACCACCCAGCTATTGATTATCGTCAATTTTGCTTTAAGCCAGAAAAGGTTGAAATGCTTTTAATAAAACGATTAGAGGGGGGAACCCCTACCAGAGAAAGAATAGAAGAAAAAGAACAGCTTATTATAAGTAGAAACAGAGTAAAAGAACATTTAAAATGCCTTGACTCTACCTTTCAGCGAATTTTAAATCCTCATATCTATAAAGTTTCAATGACCGAAAAGCTAAAGGATTTAAAATTGAGCATTATCCAAGAAAACTTAAATAATTAATAATCTGCAAAAATTATAACTATTGCGTTTACCACAGGATTGGTCATTATCTATCCACAAGAATTACGCAGATGGCACAGATTATTACTTTTAACTTTTATAAAAGCCTCTACATAAATTCTAAATTAAATACGGTATAAAAATTTGTATGTTATTGTGGTTTCAATATTTTATATTATATGTAAAAATACAGAATAATTTAAAAATAAAAATCCTATTAATCGGCGTAATCTGCGGCTTACTCTAATCACGGTAAGTATTCGCGCTTTATATTTCTAAGGGACTCAAATAATCGTCGTTTTAGGGTGTAGTCGCCTTCGGTAAGTGCTGCAAGTCGCTGCCTCATTTCTTTTCTACCAGAGTTTTCTTGGTAAGAGCATGTGCATGTAGAGTTAATGTATCCTTGCTCATTAGAGTGCTCAATAATCGTTTTTTCATCTGCCAAACAAAGGGGGCGAATAATAGTAATAGGATACTTATCATATTTTAACCGCGGTGGCATTGTTGAGAGCTCTCCTTTGTTGAGAGCATTCATTAAAAGTGTTTCAAGCACATCGTCTAAGTGGTGGCCAAGTGCAACCTTGTTGTAACCGTGTTCCATTGCGTAATTATTTAATTCTGTTCGCCTTTGAGTTGAACACCACCAACAGTTCATTTTTCTACCAGGCTTTAACCGCTCTAAAACATCGGCATTTATAATAACAGGTTCTACACCCCATGATTTAAAAAGTTTTATAAGCTTAGGGTCAATAGAAGAGCCAACCCCGCTTTCTACATGAAGAGCAGCAAACTCAAAATTTTCTTTTCGGTGAAATTTTCTCATGGCAAAATACTGAATAAGTGAAGTTGAATCTTTTCCACCAGAAGCACCTATAAGTATTTTATCACTTTCCTCTATAAATTTATAATCAGTAACAGCTTTATCTATAATACTAAAAAGTTTACAATTCAAAAATCTTCTCCAAAGTTTTTATCCGCAATATTTTGTGTACACCACGGGACTGGTCATTTTTTATCCGCAGATTTATAGGATTACGCAGATTATTACTTTTGCGTATCATGAAACTCCTTACATTTACCACCAAAATAGTAAAAGCAAAAATATTTTATATTTTTGGTATAAAGGAGTTTTATTATTTACATAGTTTCTCTGAAATACATTCCGTAAAAATCCTATTAATCTGCGAAATCTGCGGATTTAAAGTATACTACCAAATTTACTGGAAAAATTCTAGATACTATGATATACTCATTCCATGGACATAGAAACACTTCACTTTCGTGCAAATATTATAAAAAAAATTCGTAGCTTTTTTGATGGCAATAGGTATCTTGAACTCGATACTCCAGCACTTGCAACATCACTCATTCCAGAGACTTGCCTTGAAGTGTTTAAAACAGAATACATACCCCCTGAAGGCTCTATAACAAAAAAACATAAAGAACTTTATCTAGTACCATCACCTGAAATTTATATAAAAAAAATAATTGCCCAGCATGCAGTAAATGTTTTTCAAGTTTCAAAATGTTATAGAAATACTGAAAGCACAGGTCGCATTCACAATAGCGAATTTACGATGCTAGAATATTATACCATGAATGCAAATTATATTGACTCGATACACATAACTGAAGCTCTTTTTGAAGCGCTGCTTCCATCAATGCCTAGTGAACAAGCAGAAGACCCTTGGAAGCACCTCAGACCCCCTTTTATTCGAATGACAATGGATGAAGCATTTGAAAAACATGCAGGATTTAAATTATCAGAATGCACATGCGCCGATGACATTGCAAAGCAGGCTTTGAACCTCGGACTTTCCGACCCATCAAATAACAACTTTAATGACTGGGCGATAGATGATATATATGAGCTAATCTTTGTTAACAGTGTTGAACCACAATTAATAGAAGAAAAACCTATTTTTTTGCTTGATTACCCATCATTTGTGCCATGTTTAGCTAAAAATAAGGCACCAATGTGGAAAGAACGTTGGGAGTTATATGCAAATGGAATGGAACTTGCAAATTGTTATTCAGAAGAAACAAATGCAAAAAATACAAAACAGTATTTTGAAGAAGAAGGCTTACTTAAAAATAAAATGGCTCGCGTAACTCATCGTATTGATAAAGAATATTGGAAAAACTTTGAAAATTTCCCTGAGTGCTCTGGAGTTGCAATGGGGGTTGATAGGCTCATTGCAGTGCTTGGTGGTTTTTCAAGTATTGAAAGCGTTCTCCCATAACTTTTTTTGCTTTAGATAGTTTTATGCCTTGACATACCGTATCCTATAAGATACAATGAAGTATGTTTATAATAAAACAGACTAGTATTTTTTCAAATTGGCTATCAAATCTCAAAGACATTAGAGGTAAAGTTGCAATTTTGCGAAGATATAGATAGAATGCGCATTGGTAACTTTGGAGACTATAAATCTGTTGGAAATAAAATTTTTGAATTAAGGATTCCAAGTGGTCCTGGATATAGAGTTTACTATACAAAAAATCAAGATGAAATAATTGTTTTGTTAATAGGTGGAGATAAGTCTTCACAAAAAGAAGATATAAAAAAATCAAAAAAAATCTTAAAGGAAATTGAAAATGAGTAACGTAGTTTTATCAAATTTTGACACGGCAGAATATTTAGAAAACAAAGAAATCATGGCGGAATACTTATCTCAAATCCTAGCAGATGGTGATACCGATGAACTTTTAGAAGCGCTTGGAACCATTGCAAAGGCAAAAGGAATGAGTCAAATTGCACAAGAAACTGGATTAGGACGAGAAAGTTTATATAAAACTTTTCATGCGGGCACAAATCCAAAGTTCGAAACTGTGCTAAAGGTTATTCAATCACTAGGTGTCAAAATGCAAGTTGTTACATAAAAAAAGCACCGAAGTTTGGTAAACCCAAAATTGGTGCTTTTAAATTAAAGACTGTACTGCTTATTCAGCTGCAGATGGTTTAATGTTAAATCGTTTGTTGAATCTTTCAATACGTCCAGCAGTATCTACCAACTTTTGTTTTCCTGTAAAGAAAGGGTGGCATGCAGAACAAATTTCAACTTCTGGATTTTTAACTGTTGACCTTGTTTCAATAACATTTCCGCATACGCAAGAAATCTTTGTCATTTCATAATTTGGATGAATTCCGTCTCTCATAATAAAACTCCTATATTATATATTTAACTCTTGCCCTGCTATGTAGCTTACACATAATCCATAACCGCAAAAGTCATCATTTCTTAAAAACCATCGCCCATTCCAGTATTCATTGAACGAAGGAATGCTTCATTATTCTTACTTTTACGCATTTTGTCAAGTAGTAACTCCATTATTTCTGCATCATCCATTGGATTTATTACTTTTCTAAGCACCCACACTTTTTGAAGCTCTTCTGGGCTTAATAGCAACTCTTCTTTACGAGTACTTGAACGCTTAATATTAATAGCAGGAAAAAGTCTTCTATCTGCAAGTTTTCGATCAAGGTTAATTTCCATATTACCTGTTCCCTTAAACTCTTCAAAAATAACTTCGTCCATTCTGCTTCCAGTTTCAATAAGGGCTGTAGAAATAATTGTTAAACTTCCACCTTCTTCCACATTACGTGCAGCACCAAAAAATCTTTTTGGCTTGTGTAGCGCATTTGAATCAACACCACCAGACAATACTTTTCCCGATGTAGGCGCTGTTTGGTTATATGCCCTTGCTAAACGCGTAATAGAATCTAAGAAAATTACTACATCCCGTTTATGTTCTACAAGTCTTTTTGCTTTTTCTAAAACCATTTCAGCTACTTGTACGTGCCTTGTTGCAGGCTCATCAAATGTGGAAGATATAACTTCTGCATTAATAGTTCGTTCCATTTCAGTAACTTCTTCAGGCCGCTCATCAATTAACAAAACAATCAAATATACTTCTGGATGGTTTTCTGTAATTGCATTTGCAATGCGCTGCATAAGTATTGTTTTACCAGCCTTTGGTGGAGCCACAATTAGTGCACGTTGACCTTTTCCTATTGGTGAAAAAAGGTTTATTAAGCGTGTTGATACTTCTTCCGTTTTTGTTTCAAGATTTAATCGCTCATCTGGATGAAGAGGCGTTAAATTTTCAAATGGTATTCTTACTTGTGCTTCACGTGTTTCGTCATCATTTACAGATTCAATACGTAATATTGCAAAAAATCTCTCTCCTTCTTTTGGAGATCTAATTTGCCCATAAACTGTATCACCCGTTTTTAAGTTAAAAAGTCTAATTTGGCTTGGAGAAATATAAATATCATCGGAGCCTGGCATGTATGAGTTTTGAGGTGAACGTAAAAAGCAATACCCATCTGGAAGAATCTCTAGCGCACCAGAAGCAAAAATAATGCCACCTCGTGCAGTATGTGCTTTTAATACAACAAAAATAATTTCTTGCTTTTTCATTGGTGCAAGTTCATCCGGTGTGATACCATATTCACCTGCAAGTTTTCGAAGATCGTGCATTCCCATTTTTGTTAATTCATTAATAGAAAGTCTAGGTTTAGACTCGTTATTTTGAATGTCTTCTTCTGTTTCGATAACATCGCTCATAGGTAAGTCTTGATTTCTAGAATCTTTTCTGTGCTTAGTGGCACCACGTTGCATTGGATTTTTTTTGCCTTTTCGAGCTTGTCCATCAGTCGGGTTGGTTTCACCACGCTTTCCTTTTGAGCGAATGACAACCTTTTTCTTTTGGTTTGAGCTCGCAGAATCTGACTCGGTATTATTTGAGCCTGCTTTTCCAGTAAAGTCAGTTCCTTCACTGGCTTGCGTAGCACTTTGTGATAATTCTACATTATTAAAATCATCATCTAAACGGCTTTCATTACTATCTGCCATTAAATATCTCCATATGTAATTGATTTCAAATTAGACTTATTCTAGATTACTAGAATTGAAAGAAACGATTGTTAACAGGTTATAATTAAATTATACTACGAATTATCTCTTTTGTCAATATCATTCACTCAATGAACATCAGGTGAAACACAAAATACTTCTTACGAATTTAATTCTTCATCTTCTTTTGTAGCTCTGCGTGCAACCAGGGCTCTATATTCGTTTGGTGACACTAAAAAAATATCCATATCGGGTATTTCGTCGCGCATTTTTACTTCACCACTAAAATTAACATTATCTTCAATACGTAATCGGGCTGCTTCTACATTGCCTACCACGCGGCTTCCTGAAAACATTTCTATTTTATCTGAGGCACTTAAATTTCCTTCGACTTGCCCCGCAATAGTTATTGAATCTGCAACAGCAGTATCTACCTCACATTTTCCCATCTTTTCTACAACTAACGAACCAGAAGACTTAATAGTTCCAGTAAAATTTCCAGCCACAACGAGATTGTCCTTGAATTCTAAAACACCATTAAATTCTGTTTCAGTCCCTAAAACAGTAACATTCCCTTCTTTTTGATGATATGATATTGCCATAATTTCTCCTAATTATATTGTAAAATAGTGTCAGTTATCGTTCTTTTTAATTCTTTTTAATTCTTTTTAACAACCAAAACAGTAGTCCAAATACAAGTGAAAGCCCAGCTAAAACAACAGACACAACACCCAAAAAGTCTCCCCATCTAGTATACAAGGTTTTAATACCTTTATCTACCACAGGAAAGTCAGCTATTAAAAAAGCCTCCTCAAATGGTTCTATCATTGCCGTAACTTTTCCATTAGGATCTATAACTGAAGTTTGACCCGATGCAGTAGCCCTTATTGAAGGTATCCTATTTTCCACAGACCTAAAAACAGCCATAGATAAATGCTGGTACTGCGCTACTTCGCTATGTGACCAAGAATCATTTGAGAGGTTAACAATAGCTTGTGCACCATTTTGTGTAAAGCGCCTTCCAATATAGCCAAAGGTGTCTTCAAAACAAATCGGAGTCCCGAATGAAACGCCGTCAATTGTAAAAATAGTTGCCTCATCTCCAAATTCCCAAAAATGAGTATCGTTATCGAGCAAGGTTTGGTGGATTACAGGGAACTGCTCTTCAAATGGAAAGCTCTCTGTAAATGGTACAAGGTGCATTTTATTATATATTTCTGGTTCAGGGGGAATAACATTTTCACCTGGCCTAAACAAAAACACAGAATTATAACTTAGATTTGTATATGCACCGTTTTGGCTGTAGCCTCTTACGGTATCGCCATTTCCAATTACGAAGGGGACCTCTTTTGAATCAATAAATGTCAACAAGTCATTTACAAGTTCAAGGCGAACTCTGTCTTCTCTGTACTGATAATGCATCCGAATACTAGGCACAAATGCTGTTTCTGACCAAACTACAAAATCAATTTCTTCACTCTCTGCAAGAGCTGCATTTGTAAGGCGCTTGAGTGTATTTAAATCACGAGCGTAAGCAGTTGTACCACCCTTCCAAGGATCAGAATTAGGTTGAATAAGAGCTACTGTTTTATGCTCATTACCTGTATAGTCTTTTTGAATAATTAATCCATATGTAAAAATAAGAATAAAGCTAGCAACCCACAACAATCCACTTACTTTATGTATAAAACACTGTTGTATAAGATGTTTTACCACTGTGCAATCATTCTTTTTATCTTTATCAAGTTCAAAAAAAGGTTGCAAAACCTTACTAATCCATGCGGAGGGAAAAGTAACAAGCGCTCCTAATCCCCAAACGCCAGCAATAGAAGCAAATTGCAATAGTGGAATAACTTGCCAGTGTGTATACCCCATATTTCCATAACTAAAGCCTGAAAATCCGACTACTTTAAGGTAATCATATGCACACCATATAAGCCATTGAGCAATCCAAGCATGCCGCCCACATAACATGTAGGCTAGCTTTAGTGCTACAAGTAAAAGCATACCTTGGAATCCATATAGTATTGCTACTACGGGAAGTCCGAGAGGATGAAACTCAGCAAGCCAAGAGCCGAAAAAATAATAGCTTAAGGCCCCATATGCGAGTCCATAAAACCATACACTAACAAATGTAACTCTACGTGCTAAAAGAAAAAGAGGAGTAAGTGCAACATATGCAAAAATGGGTAAACCTTCAGTGATTAGCGCATTTGGATGTGAAAGGGCAAAAAAAGCAGCAGCAAGAACAAGCAATAGCCCATTGACGAGATTTTTTTTCATTTTTCGGATGTAATTGGTAAATCCCAAAGGGCTTTTTTTAGCTCTTGCCCCGAACGAAAAGCCACAACATAGTGAGGAGCAACCGAAAGCATTTCGCCCGTTTTAGGATTTCGAGCCTTTGATCGTCCTTTTCGAAGGCGTGGCTCTAGCGTGCCAAACCCACGTAATTCGATAGTCGAACCTTGTTTTAAAGAGTCTTTGATGTTTTCAAGCAAGGATTCAAGAACTGATTGAACAATTTTTTTTTCATGCTTAGTTGATACGTATACAGAATCAACCAAGTCATTCTTTGTAACCTTTTTTGAATTCATCAACAACTCCTTTTCTAAAGCTACAAAACAAGCAATCCTTATTTTGCAGCGGAAAATGATACATTAAATAATTTCATCATTCTTGATTTTTTGCGTGAAACAGCGTTAGGTGTTAAAATACCTTTGCCCTTTGCAGTATCAAGTTCTTTACATAAAATTTTTAATGTTTCTGAAGCTAATGCTTGATCTTTAGCATGCACAGCTTGAACAAATTTCTTTGCTTGTGTACGAGCAGAACTTTTTACAGCTTTGTTTCGAAATCGTCTTTCTTCACTCTGTCTGTGTCTTTTTTCTGCTGATGATTTTTTTCCTGCCAAAAGAAAACCCCCAAATAAAAGTAACCACATGATATCAAACCATGAATGATTAGTCAATAGGTATTATTGCATAACATATATTATTATAACAAGATACGTGTTTTAAACTGCTTTTTGTGTTTATTGAATTGGAAAAATAGCTATAAATTCTTCTACAATTTTTTCTGTAATTGGGCTAGCATCTACATTAACAAGCAAACCTTTTTTTTCATAAAACGTAATAAGTGGCTCTGTTTGTTTTTTATATACTATAAGCCTGTTTTTTATTGCCTCGGGCATATCATCATCTCGAATGTATAAGTCCCCTGAACAAACGTCACACTTGCCATCAATTTTTGGTTTAATAAAATCTATGTGGTAATTTTGTCCGCAGTTTTTACATACTCTACGACCAGAAAGTCTTTTTATAACATCATCATCTGAAATAGCAAAGTTAACAACTGCATCGATTTCTGAAATATCACACAAGCCTTCGGCTTGTACTATTGTTCGCGGAAACCCATCTAAAATAAAGCCATTTGATACATCCTTTTGTGAAAGGCGCGATTTAACTAACTCTATGGTCAATTCATCACTTACGAGAGACCCAGAGTCTATTATAGCTTTTACTTTTACACCCAGGGGACTTTTAGCTTTGATAGCTTCTCTAAATATCACCCCAGTTGAAATATGCGGAACACCATACTTCATAGAAACAACTGCAGCTAAAGTTCCTTTACCTGCACCAGGCGGTCCCAAAAAAATGAATTTCATACCTTCTCCTAATTAAGGCTCACTATCAAGGGTATGCAATCACAAGTGAGCAAAACTATCTTCCTTAACGTACTGAATATAGCATTTTATACTAACTTTTGCAAGCCTATGCATTTTTTTTACATACAAAAAAAACACGCATAAAATGCGTGTTTTTTCTAATGTACTAACTATTAAAAAGCAAAGGCTTCATTTTCGAGCTCAGATACTAAATACTCCAAGTATTCTTGGTTTAGCTGCTCATGCAAGCTTTCTAAGTGTGTTGGAGAAAAATAAAGCCGTAATACAGGGGAGTATATATTGCGTTCATCTTTATCCGCAGTTTTTTCAACCAAAAGCTCAAAGTATGGTCTGTTTTGCTCCAAGTATTTATAATTCGTTTGAAACGTAGTCGTATTATTTCTTATAGGAGCGGCAACTCCCCACGATACGGACATCGTTCCATCATTAAAATTGTTTTTACGGTTTGGCTCACGCTCTTCTAAAGCGCTTGTATTACCTTCAGCATAAGAATTGTATGCGGTTGAATACAATTCTATTCCTTCAAAAAGCTGCTTACGCTCCTCACCTTCAAAGAGAAGTACATAAGTCGTCATTCCATCTCTTAAATATAGTTCAACTATATTTGTACGCGGTATAAAAAAAGCACGTATCTCGGTTGGACTTCCCTTGCCAAATGACTCTCTTAGGCATATGAGATTTTCAAGTTGTATTGGGTCAAAATCACCAATAAAATTTGGGTCCTCTTCAACATGTGTAGGAGTGCTTTCACACGCTACAAGCAAAACCATAATTAGCAATACGGTTATCAAAAAAAATTTATTTGATTTCATATATAAATCTCCTCTCTCACTCAGTGAGAGTAATGCCATTGTATCTGTTTTTTTTCCATTTTGCAAGCATTTAAGGTATGAAAGATAAAATTTTGATGAAAAATACGGTGCTTTCTTGACAACGGCCGTTTTTTTTCGTATATTTAGTACATATTAAAATTTAATTACATTCCTTTGGAGGATTACACATGAAGGTTACACCTTTAGCAGACAGAGTTCTGGTACAAATTGAAAAAACTGAATCTAAAACAGCTAGCGGAATCATTATTCCTGACACAGCGCAAGAAAAAACACAAATTGCAGTAGTTGTTGCTATTGGCGATGATTCTGAAAAAATCAAAGTAAAACCAAAAATGCGAGTGATGTATGATAAATATGCAGGAACCCAAATAAAATTAGATGGCGAAGATTGTTTAATTCTAAAAGCTGAAGATATTATTGCGATTATTGAAAACTAATACGCACTAGCTTACAAATGTGAAAAGGCTGTCCAATGGGACAGTCTTTCTTTTTTTATCCACAGATTACACAGATTTATAGGATTTTTATTGGAATACAACCATAAAACTTGTTTGTTATAATATTAAGATTTGAACGCACCAAAAATATAAATATTTTTGCTTTTACTATTCTGGTGGTGTTCGGAATAAAGATTAAAGACTCAATAATATAATCTGCGTAATCTACGTAATTTTTTGCATCCTTGCAAAAAATTACTACCGACTTTGTCATAAGCAAAGTCGAGCCTTCTTTTCTGCAGTGCCGTCCTTGGCACAATTCTTTTCGTTGCTGAAACCCATAAAAAAAGGTTTTTGCCCCGAAAGACAAAAACCTAAATATATTAACAGGGTTTATAAAAACTATTCGAAAAGCATATAGCTTCACAATTAGTTTTACCATAGCACCGATTCGAACCCTGCACAGGTGCAAAAAAAAGAGCTCATCTTAAAAAGACGAACTCTACGGGAGTGACGGGGCTTGAACCCGCGATCTCCGGCTTGACAGGCCGGCGCGATAACCAGCTTCGCTACACCCCCAGTTCAAATAATATATCAAAAAATAAAAAATGTGTCAATATGCTGCAGTAGAAAAAATAACTTTTTGCTACTTTTTTCGCAAAAATACTACTCCATTTTTTTCGCTTTCTAAAACTAAGCCTACCCTTTTTGCACATTCTTCTATAGAATTGAGAGTATAAAAACTCACATGAGTAAAATCATCCTTATACCACCATCTTTTAAACTCATCAAAAGACTTTGGCGCAAGCTGTGTTTGTATGGCAATAAGTCCACCCGGAGCACAAGCCTTTGCTAATCCCTCAAAACCTTCTGATGCATTTTCAAAATGTTCTATTACTTCAAGGCAAAAAACAATGTCTGCACCATGTTCAAAAAAATCACCATTGGGGTAAAAGAAAGGATCCCAATGTTTTACCTGTACATCATTTTTAAAAACAAACTTCATATTGTACTCTTTTAAAATCATTACTAAAGCAGGATACGGGCCTGACCCATAATCAAAAAGCGCATGTATGTTTGTGCCACGCTCGCTATTCTTTTCGTAATCTAAAACTATAGAAATAAATTTTTCTAAATATAACCTATAGCCATTACTTTCTTCTTTTTTTTCAAGAGTATTTGTGTGAAGCAAATAGCGTTTTTTTTGTTCTGCATGCGTATTAAACGAATCAGAATGCACAAAAAATCCACCACAACCATCTTGCAAACACTGAAAATAGCGCTTATTTGCTATGATTTCTTCTATTAAATTAATATTTTCACAAAATGGACATTGAATCAATACTATCTCCTTGAATGATTGTTATTTTATCATAAAAAAAAAGAAAAAAATAGTAAAGGTTTTTTAATATCGTACCGATATATAAAACGAGAGTTTCATAGTTGTCTATCTTCGTTGAAGAAATGCAACTAGTAACAATCATTGTGAGGTTAAAGACAGTTTTCTGTTTTTATAAAAACACAAAGAATAACAGGAAGTTATTCTAAAACAATTCCATGGAGGAATCTTATGATTATTAATCACAACATGTCAGCAATGTATGCAAACCGTACTCTCGGTGTAACCAACTTAGCTCAGTCTAAGGACATGGAAAAACTTTCATCTGGTGAAAGAATTAACCGAGCTGGTGACGATGCTTCAGGTCTAGCTGTTTCAGAAAAAATGCGATCACAAATTCGTGGTTTGAACAAAGCTTCTGAAAATGCACAAAACGGTATCAGTTTTATCCAAACAACTGAAGGTTATTTGC
>CAYJFX010000012.1:0-28100 GCA_964369735.1 uncultured Treponemataceae bacterium | reverse complement strand
CTAAGCGGGGCCTCCCCAGTTTTTTAAAGTCATCTGCATTTTTCCAATTTGGGCGCGCAATAATTCCAACGCGAAAACCTTCAGCTTCTAAAAGGCGAGAAATTACCGCAACTCCAAATGACGGGTGGTCAACATAGGCATCTCCCGTTACGCAAATAAAATCAACTTCATCCCAGCCGCGCTTTTTCATATCGTCTATACTAATTGGAAGAAATTTGTCTCTGTCAGTTCTTGGTATTTTTTCTTTCATGCTTACCCTCAGTATACTAGGCTTTGAAAGTTTTGTCAGTATCTTTTTAGGTCGCATCAACCCTTTTGTAAGACGACGAGTAAAGAGTCACAGTCATCCATTTCAGTATAGCGTTCTATCACTTTAACAATAAACATATCTTTTACTATTTCTCGTATATCATCTTCCATGTAGTAGGTAAAAAGAAGATCTCCGTCAAACATTGTTTCCTCTCGGTACTCTCCATACCAAAGGGTCATAAAAACTATTCCACCATTTTTTAGCACATTTTTTTGTTGTTTCAAAGACTGTACAAACATATCCTTTGTTAAATGTTGTAAAACCTTATTTGAATAAACACAGTCAAATTTATTTTCTATTACTATACTTGTGGCATCAAGCACCCTAACATCGGCATCAGGATAAGACATCTTATAATCATCAATAAAGAGAGGAGAGTTATCTGTGCCAATAACCGAATAATCTTTTGACAGAATTTTAAAGTCGATTCCGGCTCCCATACCAAGCTCTAAAATCGAGTCCCCATTTTTTAGATAGCCTTTGAGCTTGTCTAGCACTGGCATTGGATTGTAATCTTCTATCATACTCTTATATTGCTCAACATTTTCTTTTTTCATAAAATAATTCATAGGATGCTCCTATTCTTATGCTAATACCATTGCTAAAATAAGTCAAGTGTCGTATTTTGTTTTTCCTAAAATTTATGCTGCATAATTTTAAAACATATGGTATCATAAAAATATCTAAATAAAAGAAGGGCAAGTCATGAAAAATGTGTTATTTTTTATCCTCTTATTAATATCATTTACAAGTTGTATTTCTAATAACGGAATTTTTACATCGAAGAGCGAGCATCAAGGAGAACTTGAATATGGGAATTTAATGGCTGATGTAATTGTAAACATAGAGGGTACTATTACAGAAGTTAGTAAAGATGGTAAAAGTTTTCAGCTCAATAATGAAAAATGGATTATTACAGAAAAAACTACCGTAATGGGCATAACAGGCCCTAACGCTCTACCAAAAGAGGAACAATACTTTGAACCAACCTTTAGAGTTGGAAATTCAATTGCTGGATTTTCTGAAACCCCTGAAGGTGAAATAATTGTTGCACATGCGATTTATACAAATTGGAACTGGGATAACCCTATAAAGAGATAAAGGGCCTTAAACTATTTTTAAGGCCCTTTATACCCATTAAAACGGGATTGAATTTTCGAACAACTCACCTGTGTCTGCATCAGTAATCTTAAATGTAATTCCAGTTGGCGTAATTCCTGATAATAACTGCAGAGCAACTATGTCTGGGTAAGCAGGTACTACTAAAAAAATGAGTCCTGTTTGAGCACCACTAGCATCGCTAACATTTGCTTCAAGAATTGTTCCATCTTCATTAAAGGCAATCTCTGCTACAACTTCTGAATCAATTCCTGTAAGCAATCCAATAAATTCATCAACAGAAACTGAAAGATTCTCCGATGCTTTTTCTTTTAAATCAATTATAGTTGAATCTGGAATACTATAGGTAATAGACCCATCTTCATTTTCAATAATTTCTTTTGCCACAGTATCCAAGGTGTATTCTGTCAAAAGTTCTTGAAAGGCAGCTCCTACCGTAACTCCTGTAACCTTTTCAGCGCACCCAACAAATAACACAGCAATAACTAAGCAGAACCAGCTTAACGATTTTTTCATACTCTACTCCTAAAAAAGAAAAGGTGATTTTCATCCGAAAATCACCTCTATGGGCCCACTTGGACTTGAACCAAGGACCAACGGGTTATGAGTCCGTTGCTCTAACCAACTGAGCTATAGGCCCGATATTTTTATAGCATAAGCTACGAAAACAGAATATCATAAAAAGGCCGTTTTGGTCAAGATGCAAGAGAAAGAGTTTCTGTTTTTTCTTTTACTATTATATAATAGAGCCTACATTTTAGGAGAGCAAAAAGCAGGATAACAACAGAAAACCATTGCAATGGAGACCCTTGAGCGGCAAAATAATTATAAAGCCCATGCAATAAACAACTCATAATAAAGGGTGCAATATAAGTTACTTTTCTTTTGAGAGACCATATAAAAAACCCTGATAGCACAGTGCATAAAGTATGAATAACAACAGCAGTGAATAATCGAGTAACTGTCCCTGAAAAACCAGTTACTAAATACATAAGCGTTTCTACGCAACCAACTGTGCACCCAAGAATTAAGCATGCTAGAATAAAATTTTTTAAGCTCGTAATTTTTCTTGGAAGAAATGGTAATAGCAACATTTTTACAGATTCTTCCAAAAAGGCAAAAAAGATAGTTGAAAAAACTAAACCAGCAAATCCAGAAAAAGAGAATGGCATTGAAGGTGCTATGTCATTAATAATTGTGCGAACCAGTATTATAAGCACTATGGCTACAAACCCAAAGAAAACAGAACTCAAGGCAAAAACAACCTTAAAATCTTTTACCTTGATGATACATAACACAATAATTAGTATAAGTGGTACAAAACAAATTGCCAAAGACAAAAATAAATTCATACATATATGATACCCTAAAAGGCGTTTAATTGCAAGAAAGAGTGTTCAAATCGCCATAATAGCACGATATTATATTATGGGAAAATGTATTATTTTAATTGGTGTTAAGCATTCAGGAAAAACTACAACAGGAAGGCTCTTTGCAGAACAGTTTGATCTTCCTTTTTTTGATATTGATGATATTATCGAGCGCCAAACAGGAAAGACATGTAGAGAATTGTACTCAAGTGAAGGTGTTGCGGCATTTCAAAAAGCAGAAGTTCAAGCCTGCCAATTTTTTGTAGAGGCATCAAAAAACCTCATTGCTGGGAGTTCAGGAATTAAATGCGTTGTTGCAGTTGGGGGTGGAATATGTGACAATCCGCAAGCTATTTATATTCTTAGAGCGGTAGGGATTTTTGTGTACCTAGATGTCCCTAATCATATTGCATTTGACAGAATTCTTGAAACATCAAAACAATCAAATAGTATGCCCGCAACTTTTATGCAAGCGAGCCCAAAAAGTGAAGAAGAAATGCGAGAGGTTTTCTACACGCAGTACGAAAGGCGAAGCGAATCATACTGCGCTATTTCTGATATAATAGTTAAAACAGAGTGTTTATGCCCTGAGGAAATAGTGAATGAAATTGTTAAGCAAAGTGTAACAAAACTATAAGCCTTTATACACTTTGCTTACCCTTTATCAGCCACAACTCCCTGCGCAACCAGCGCAATCAGATGGAGCACAACCGCTATCGGAGCCTCCACAGCCACAGCCTGAAGATGAAATGAGAGCTGCAATTTCATCCTTTGTAGCTTCCCGTACAGAATCAACTGTCACTTCAAAGTGAAGGGTTTGCCCTGCAAGTTCATGGTTAGCATCAATAGTTACAGTATCCCCTTCAATCTTGGTTACCGTTACAATTCTTGGGCCAGCTTCAAACTGCATGCCAACTTGAATTTCTGCATCTACTTCAAAATTAGCCTTTGGAACTTCCACAACTAATTCATCAGAGTATTCGCCGTACCCTTCTTCAGGTTTTACGGCCACATTCAAACTGTCTCCTGCTTTTTTGCCTTCAAGCTCTTTTTCAAGCCCAGGTATAAGATTACCATACCCATGAATGTATTCAAGTGGTCCAACATCTTTTGATGTGTCTAAAACATCACCTTTTTCATTTTTCAACGTGTAGTCAATAGTTACTACTGAATCTTTTTTTATTTCCATATTATTTTAGAAAGCCTGTACGACTTCCGTTACCTCCGCAATTTCTTCTTTTAAGTAAGCTTCAATTCCTTGTTTTAAGGTCATTGTAGACATTGGACAGCCATTACAAGCTCCCAACAACTTTACAGAAACCTTACCTGCATCATCCACGCTCACAAACTCAAGGTCACCCCCGTCTTTTTGTAATTGTGGTCTAACTGCCTCAAGGGCCTCTTTTACTCTTTCTTCAAGTGACATATATATCTCCTATAAACTAATTCAAAATATTCTTATTTAATATAATATAAAATAGAAAAATAGAAAAGCACTATTGTGACAAAATACCAAATAAAAAAGCCTGCTCGTTAACGAGCAGACTTTTATGAAAGTAGTAGCAGGCAACCTGTTGAAAATAGTAGCAGTCAACCTATGTGTTGACTGCTACATGCTACATATTTATTCTACCGCAACACCGCCAACAACAGTAATTCTGTTACCAACTGTTGGTGCAATTGGTTGTGGTAGAGTTTCTGCGTACCAGACAACAATGTCGCTCATTAACATTGAAGTGTTGTAAGAAGCAACGGCTTTTGTTAATGCTTCGTATGCATCGCCGCCACCTGCAAGATAATTGTTTACCGCAATTTTATATGTTTTGTTTACATCTATAGGAGCGCCGCCAATCATTACGTCAGAAATTGTACCCTTGTCGCCAGAGTATGTAATTGTATAGCTTACTTCTTTTGACATTTGAGCCCAACCACCTGCGCCTTGAGGAATTGATCCAATAAAGTCAAATAGTTCTACAACATCACTTCCTTTTAGGTCAAGAACGTATACATAGTTTTCAAATGGAAGCATTGTTAAAATATCTTCTTTTGTTACATCTCCCTCAGGAAGAGACGCACGGATGTTTCCACCATTTGTAAAACCAAAGTCTACCATTACTCCAGTAGAAGCAAGATATTCAACTTGTGCATCACTTACAAGGTTTCCAAGCGCTGTTTCTTCTTTTCGGCTTGCTCTATCTCCTGCATCAAACATTTCGCTTGTTATCATAACTACGTCTAATAAACTTTCATTAGCAATGTCTACGTAAGGTTGGATAAGAGCCACAGCTTCAGCATCTGGCGGAAAGGCGTCTGTTGTAATTGCAACAGGCATCCAAGTGTAATCAATAATTTTTCCATCCATTATGGTAAGATCCATTTGCCCTACATATTTTCCCCACTCATTTGCACTTACAAGTATTGTTCCATTTTCTTCTACTGCAGTTTCAAAGTACGTATGTGAGTGTCCATCAATAAAAATGTCAATTCCATCAACAGCAGCAATAACGTCATTTGAAGTAGTAAAAGTTTCTGACTCTTTAACTGTTCCTAGGTGCCCAAGTGCAATAACGATATCTGCTTTTTCTTTATTGCGAAGCATACTTACCATTTTTTCTGCAGCTTCAATTTCACTAATAAAATCAAGTGAGTCTGAAGGACTTGCAATAACTTGTGTTCTGTTTGTTGTTAAACCAAAGATACCGACTCTAAAACCATCATAATTTTTAATAATGTATGGTTCAACAAAATAACCGTTTCCTTCCTTCATGTTCGCAGAAAGCCATTCAAATTCTGCCATATCGATTTGATTTACAATTTTTTCATGTGTACCATCAAACTCATGGTTTCCAAGTGTTACTGCTTCATAGCCCATCAAGTCATATGCCTTGATATCTACTTCAGCACCAAACATATTTGAAATTGCAGAACCAGTGTTTATGTCACCTGCATCGAGCAAAAGAACATTTTCTTTTTCTGCGCGCACTCCTTTTACAAAAGTTGCTCGTTCTGCTAATCCGCCCTCACCATCTTTTGCAAGAACTGCACCATGATGATCATTTGTATGCAAAATGGTTAATGTGTATTCTGCATTTGGGTCTCTTTCAGGAGCTGTTACGCAACCGAAAACCATGGCTACTAGTAAAATAATACCAGCAATACGAAATGTTTTTTTCATTTTTTCCTCCGTTGACTTTTTTAGTCATGTAAAGATTTAAATAGTATTTGTACATTATATCATAGATTTCGAGAAAAGCAAGAAAAAACAAAAAAAAATTAAGCAAGCCTAAAAAAAAAGCTACAGTGAAAAAATACACTGTAGCAAACAGGAAGAAAATAATTATATGTTTGTATTTTTTATCTTAGAACCACATTTCAACAAAAGCCTCTGTGTTTGCAGAAATTTCTATCTTTGAATCTAGCTCCGCTTTAATCCCATTAATTAAAACTTGCACTGGCGTAACATTATTAAAGGAAACCCAGCATGACGCAATTTGCTTATCGACTTTTACACATGCATAATTTTTTTCATACATAAATTTTTTCAATCGACCACGTGCTGATGTTGAAAAGATCTCCAACCCATCACATGTAAGAGTAGTAATCTCCCCACACTTCAAATTTGTAGTACCTAAGAATGTTTTTAACCCATCAATAACCATCTCAGTGTTTTTGAGGGACCCAAATTCAATATTTCCATCCATATCGGTATCTATAAATTCATTTAACCACATTAGAGGTATTAATGCACCCCACCCATAAAAAGGGTCTGTATCTACACTATTGCCATCGCCCGTAAAAGCATTATAGTTTTCATAACAAGCCCTTTTTTCATTCCAGCTTGAGTGGAACGTCTCGACACTCTTTTCAGCTAAAATATAAGCCTCATCGTCATAGCCATTGCGTCTCAATCCCAAGTACGTAAAATAATTTAGTGGTGGCCATGCTCGACCTCTCCAATAAACATCATCATGAACAGATTCATCCTTTGCCCAAATTGATGGAAAGGGTACTTCTGTCCAAAATTCTTCTTTATCAAAAATGTGTTCAATAAGAGAGTCAGCTTTGTCCTTTGATGGTATTCCTGCAATCAAAGGATAAAAACTTGTGGGGCTTGGACAAACAAAGCCATTTTCCCAGTGACGGTTTGCATAAATCTTTCTTGACTCATCCCATAGCTGCTCATCAATACGTTCTTTGAATTTTTGGGTGTGTTTGTCTATTTCCGTTGAAAGCTCATGACGCCCCAAAATTCTCGCGAGTATTGCTAAACTCTCTCCCTCTAGTGCTAAAAGACTGTTTAACCCAACATCCTCCATATTGATAGTATTTGTCTCTTTAATAAAGTCTGCAGTGTCAAACATTGGGCTATTATCCATTGCAGCTTCATCTTTCGCCGCCATTTTTGTACCCTTAAAATGTCCCTCTCCACAAGGAGAACTACCAAATTCCAAAACGCCATTGTTATTCCCATCACGATTAGAAAACCACCACAGATGCGCATCATATATTGTATCAAAAACTTTGCTGACAAGCCCAATATCATGCGTTAGCTGATAATATTTTAACGCAATATATCCTGCCACAGGAGGTTGAGACCTATCAACCCATTCTGTGTATTCTGCCATTAGGCCTGCAAAATTTCCTGCAGGAACGGCATTGTCCAATGCCGCATAAATATTGTTTTGAGCCATGACCCAGTCCCCTGCCCAAGCATTGATAAGCCCATGATAAAGGGTATCTGAAAACCATAAAAACCAGCCACCAAACTTTTTATCTATCCAAAACCGTGTTGCTGAAGTTACCGTTCTCCCATTATTCTTATCTGCAATCGCATTCCATGCCATAACATCTCTTAAGGCCTCAGCACACTCACCAAATTTTCCTTTTTGTGTTATACTCTTATTGAGAACATCACGAATTTTATTTAGTTCCTCACCACTGAGGGCCAGTGCTGCTTTTGCACAACTATAGGCTTCTTCTGCACTATTACGAACCGCTACTGAAAATTCTATAACGGGAGTCTCTTCTAAGTTAAACATAGCTGAACAATATTTTGAGTTTTCGCTATCTAAGAAAGGAGCATAATACCCCTTCTTTTCAATTTCAGATCCCATATAGGCAATGTCTTCAGCCAAGCAACTTCGGATGGGACTGTCCTTAAAGTAAGCACAAATTTTGTAACTGCGATAGCT
Organism: uncultured Treponemataceae bacterium; assembly: GCA_964369735.1. Lineage (GTDB taxonomy): Bacteria > Spirochaetota > Spirochaetia > Treponematales > Treponemataceae > CAYJFX01. Next base: position 20,109 of record CAYJFX010000012.1, on the reverse strand, counting down.
AAAAAGAGCTTGATTATTTTCTCTTTGTACCTTTCCGTCACCTTCAAACCCCAAATTTAATACTGGAATAAAACGCAGCCCCCATTCACCATTTTTTACAGTAGAAATTTTACAACGGACTGTCCAATCATTTTGTTTAAAATATTCAATTTCTAGTATAGTGCCGCCATGCTCCACTTGGAGCCTACAGTAACTACCGTCTTTATGATGCTCAAACAATTTTACTTTTTCAGAGAATGGAAATTGGTTGTACGTTCCCGTCGAAGTACTATATGCCCCTATAGAGATAATAAATTGTGCAGGCAAGAAAACCATGCTTGCTGGACTACTTGAGCTCCATGTGTTAAAGAACTTATTTTTTTGAATTTGAAACATGTTTAATTCCTTTACCGTTCAAAAACAGATGCAAATGTTGCAAAAACACTTACTGTTGACCCAATGACATATGCATCAGTCGTTCTTGCAGGTACCGATGCATAAAAAGTCATTCCCTTTGATTCTAAGGTTAGACGAATAGCTTGCCCATGAAACATCGTGTCAAGAACTTTCGCCTGGACAGATTTTTTTTGGTTATCATTAATAGTTAAATCTTCTTCTTTAATCAGGGCCCTCACTTCTGTCCCTTCATTTATATCCTTTTTTCCAATATATATTTCAAAATCACTACAAATGACTTTTTCATTTTTATAAATTCCTTCAAATACATTTGATGAGCCTATAAAACTTGCTGCATATGGAGAGACTGGATTTAAATAAATTTCTTGCGGTGTTGCAGATTCTTCTATCACACCCTTGTTCATTAATAAAACTCTGTCAGCCATAGATAGGGCTTCACTTTGATCATGGGTGACAAATACTGTTGTGATCCCAGTTTCTTTTTGTATCCTTCTAATTTCAACCTGCATTTGCTCTCTTATTTTTTTATCTAGTGCTGATAGTGGCTCATCCAACAAAAGAATATGTGGCCTGTATACGATTGCTCGTGCCAAGGCAACCCGTTGCTGCTCGCCTCCCGATAATTCATTTGTTTTGCGCTTGGAATATCCTCCTAAGCGAACCATCTCTAATGATTCTTCAACTTTTTGGCAAATATCATTTTTTTCATATTTTCTCAGTCTCAATCCGTAAGCGACATTTTCATAAACATTCATATGTGAAAACAATGCGTAATTTTGGAAGACCATCCCTATATTTCTTTTTTCAATTGGCAACGAGCTAATATCTTCCCCATTTACAAGTATTTGTCCTTCATCTTGTTTCACAACACCACTTATAGCATTTAGCAAGGTAGTTTTTCCACATCCTGAAGAGCCAAGTAGTGCCAAGAACTCTCCCTTTTTTGCAGAAAGAGAAACATTTTTTAATATGAGCTTTTCCCCATAAGATTTTGTAATGTTTTTTATTTCAAGATAATCCATTTAATAACTCCTCCGTATATTTTATTTGCGCCTGGCATGGCATCAGCTTTACAATATCTTCAACAGCCTTGTTGAGAATGGAAGAACTTCCCGCACAGGCATCAGGTATGAATGTAACAGAAACCCCCGCATCAACTGCGGTTAAAATTGTTCCTAGCACGCAAAATTCTGTTTGTACTCCCGTTATTAAAACATCTGTATATCCGTGCGTTTGTATATACTCTAGAGCAGAACCACTATTAAATGCAGAGTACGTTGTTTTTGTAAAAACAACTTTTTCTATGCTCTGCAACCCTTCAATTATTTCAAGGCATTCTTCATTTTTATTTATATGAGAAAATACTTCATTATAATTTTTCCATGTGCCAATAGGGTTCTCAGAAGCTACATGCCGTGTAAAAACGCGGTTTTCAAATTTCTCACATAATTTTATAATGTTATTTTCTGCCTGCTCTATTCCAGGTGTGTACCATTCATAGCCAGGGGCAAAAATTTTTTGCATATCAATTACTAATAGTACTGGTTTCATCATCAACTCCTCTAAAATAAGCTTTTTTTCGCGCCATATCCTAATTTATATATTAGTAGAACAAACCCTACTGATACTAAAATCATTATTGATGCAAGTGCATTTATATCAGGCTTGTACCCAACCCTAACCAAGTTATAAATTTCAAGTGGTAGAGTTCTTTCCCCAAATGGCGCAAGGTAGTACTGAATAATAAAATTATTAAAGCAAACCATAAAGGACATTAGAGACCCTGCAGCAACTGCTGGCAAAATACTTGGAAGTACAATTGTAAAAAATGCCCTAAGCGAACTTGCGCCTAAAGTCCTTGCAGCTCTTTCAATACTGTCATTTAGCGAAATTAAGGCAGGGTGAACCAAAAGAACTACATATGGAAGAGCAACAACAACATTTCCTAAAAACATTCCAAGATACGACCGACCTAAACCAATCATATTAAAAATCATTAGCATTGAAATTCCAAGAACAAGCCAAGGAATTATTATCCCCAAATTTAATAATGCCGTATATGTTTTTGAAAATCTAAACCCTATTGCTTTCAATCCTACACTTGTCATGATTCCAATAGTTACTGTTGTGAGCATAACCCCCAACGAGAACCAGATGGTCAAAACCGTGGCGCGTCCTAAATCACCACCTGAAAATAAAAGTTTATACCACTCTAGCGAAAATTCAAAGGGAAAAGTTCCATAGCGAGAAGCATTAAAGCTCATCAATATAACCACCAAAATTGGTAAAAAAACGAAAACATAAACAGCGATCATAATCCCTGTAATAAATGGATGTTTGGTTTTCATAGCTTCCTATCTCCTATTTTTCTCAAACAAAAATTAATAATACTTGTAATAATTGTAAGAGTTAACAAAAATAACACACTCAATGCACTTCCGCGACCCATGTTCAACGACACCGAAAAATTAGAGTCTATAAGCGAACCAATCATCATACCATTTGTTCCCCCTGCAAGATTTGCTTCCACAAAACTTCCTGCAGTAGGAATAAATACAATAATAATACCTGAGATTAAACCTGGAATCGAAAGTGGAAAAATAATGTTCCAAAATTTTTGCCATCGATTGGCACCTACTATTTGTGCTGCTTTTAATTGATTGTCATCTATTTTTGTAAGTGTTGAATATAAACAAAGTACCATATATGGCAAATATTGATACAATAAAATTATAAACACTGCACCATTTGTATATACAATTGAATTTGCTGAGTTTACCCCAAAAAGAGAAAGCACTGTCATAACTGGCCCTCCCGCTTGTAATAACACCATCATTGAATAAATTAGCAAAAGCTGTGATGTAAAAAAAGGTATTATAATTAATACAATTAATAGGTTTTGATACTTTTTTCTAACAATTTTTGCTAACCCAAAAGCTGTGGGAAAAGCCAATAGAATACATGCTACGGTGACCAACGCGGCCATTAGCAAAGACTTTCCCATCAACGGAAAAAACAAATTTCGCTCAAATATGAGCTTGTAATTAAATGTAGAGAGTTCTGCTCCAAAAGCAATATTATTTCCTTGAATAAAGCTTGCAAAAACTAGCACTCCTAACGGTAAAAGTATGAGACCTAGTAGCATGCTTGCACTAGGAAGCATAAGTAAGCTAGTCCGAAACTTTGAAACCATATCATTTCTCCTCTTTAAGTGAAGTAGCCATCATCAAAACTTGCGATGATGGCTAACTGCTATTAATCTGCTTTTACTTCATTCCAAATATCTAGCCATTCTTGATTTTTTTCTACAGATATGCCTTTTTGAAATACTAATGTTTCAGGGATTGTATCTGATAAATACAAAGCTTGTCGTGCCTGTGGGCTTAAACTAGCAACGGCATCTTCGTTTGAAGGGATTGGCGCTTGTTGTTCAATATCAGAGGAGAATTTTCCTTGAAATTCAACTGAAGTCATCCAATCAATCCACTTATATGCAAGGTCTTCGCTAGGTGAATCTTTTACAACACACCAATAATCAACCCAGGCAACGGTTCCTTCTTTTGGATACACGTATGTTACGGTTTCTCCTGTTCCATTAAGTTGAGAAGCGGCACCTGACCAAAGATTCCCAAGAAGCACTTCTCCAGCTGAGTATGGCTTTGCAAAAGAGTCATAGCTTGTCCAAAAAACCTTACTATTTTCTTTTAGATCAAGTAAAACTGCTTTTACAGCCTCTAAATCTGGTTCATAAGGATCTGCAGCCCCTGTGTACATCGCTCCAGTTAATATAGCTGTTGTATGGTCATCAAAAAAGGCAACCTTTCCTCTATATGCAGGATCCCAAAGTGAAGCCCAAGAATCAATTTCCTCGCTAATAAGGTTTGGATTATATCCTAAGCCTGTTGTACCCCATGACCACGGCACACCCATAATATTTCCATTGCTGTCTTTTACTGACTCTTCTTCAGCCATATCTTTTCGTAATGATGCATAGTTTTCTAGCTCTTCCGTTCTAATAGGATCAAGTAAATTTTCACCAACACCTGTCCCTACATAAGCAATATTTGACAACACAACATCGATTTCTCCCACCCCACCTTGACGAAGTAAGTTTAACATACCTTCTGTTGAGTCAAAATACTGATGCACAACTACGCAGTTGTTTGCTTCTTCAAATGGCTTTACAGCGTATTCGAGATCCGAACCGTAGCCCTTCCAGTTTGAAACAGTAAGGGTCCTAACTTCTTGTGTATCACCAGAATTTTCTTTTGGTGAGCACCCAACGACAAAAAATGAAATTGCGAAAAAACACAAAAATAATGCGATTTTTGTTATTACGTTTTTCATAAATTCCTCCTTTAATATTAAATTTTCCAACGGAAAATAATTACCTATAATTGCTTAAAAATTAACTCCAGCTACTAGGATAATATTTGCAAAGGCTGAAGTTTCACCTGTTCGAATAATCACTGTCGCCTTTTCTGTCAAAGTCTTAAAATCTGTGTGAGGTACCTCTTTCATGGGAAGGCCTTTCAGGGTTTTTTCAATTTTTTCTTTTACAGAAGTGTTTACGGCACCTAGCTCTTTTGCCAAAACACATGATTCAATAACCAACTCGCTACTCACAGCTTTTAGTGTTTGAATAAAGGTTGGCACCCCTTTTATAAGGGAAATATCTATTACGGGAACCCCATTTGGAATGGGCAACCCTGCATCTGCAATAACAAAAAACTGAGTGTGCCCGATAGCTGCAATTTCAGAAATTATCCTAGGATTTAAAATTCTATCTTTTTTCATATAAGCCTCTTAAATTTTTATTGTATTTACTAAGTGTATACTTCTCGATGAAGATCCCACCAAAACATTTCTTTCACCTGTAATATACTTGTACTCTTCGCTAGCAACATCAAAGTATTTCAAATACAAGGCATTGATTGTTAATGAAACCGTTTTTGTTTCACCAACGCCTACTTTTATTCGTCTAAAATCTACAAGTGCTTTTTCTACACAAGGGACCTCTGTTTTTTCAGGCTTTTCTATATAACATTGCACAATTTCGTCTCCACCAAAAGCACCTGTATTTGTAATATCTACTAGCACTTCATAATCTTCACCGACCTTGTGAACCCTAATGTTTGAATACTCAAAGGTTGTGTAGCTCAGTCCAAACCCAAAAGGAAAGAGAGGCTCCCTGTCTTCTTTATCAAACCAGCGATAACCATTGTAAAGCCCCTCAGTAAAACGTGCAACATTTGAATGTGTTGCATCTTTTTTACTAATTCTACCTGAATCTGCATACCGTTCAGGATACCTAGGATCTCGCGAGGCAATATCTGCAAGCTGCTTGGGAAAGGTAACAGGCAATTTACCTGAAGGGTTTACATCGCCTTTTAACAAATCTACTGTAGCCATCGCTCCCTCTTGTCCAGAAAACCACATTTCTAATACTGCAGAAACATCACTAATCCACGGCATTTCAATGGGGTCACCGTTGTTTAGCACGACAACAGTATTCTTATTAACCTTCGAAATGTTTTCTATCAATACATTTTGGTATCCTGCTAAGGACATCGTTTCACTTACACTTTGATGCCATGCAAAAACAATTGCAATATCTGCATCTTTTGCAAGCTCGGTAGCTTTTTTTATTTCCTGCTGGGCCATGCTTGGAGTTACCCACGCAAGCCTAAGCTCTAAGGGTTCTTTATAAATATTTAAATGGTTAAAATAAATTTCGTATTGCTTTCCAGCTTCAAGATAAATGTAGCCACCTGCATTATTATATCCATCATTACAACTAACAACCTCAGAATAGGTATCTGCTTTGCCATTTTGAGAAAGGCGAATTCCTGTACCAACTCTTGTCATACTTGTAGATTTTTCCGATTGGCGAATATACAAATTCCCTGATGTAGATATTTCCAAATCTTCATTTTGAATATTATTTTCTTCAAATTTATCTAAGCCTGGAAATTTGCTTTGAAGCGCAATTCGGTGTAATCCCGTTTCGTTTGGACAAAGATATCCATGCCACATGTAATACTCACGAGGAGACTCTTTAAAAAAACCTCTCTTTCGCTCTTGATTCAAAAGAGGCAAGGCCGTTTCACCTTTGTAGTTTATCTCTTCATCAACTACGAAGGTGTCATCTGGCTTTGAAAAATCCTCTAAATCGCCATTGCTTAGCGTTTCGTAAACAAATTTGTTTATATAGCGTTTCAAGCCTTTGCTTTTCGAATTTTTTTCTGGCCTTAAGAACATTGAAGGGATAAGAACCCCATCTAAAGGGTCACCAACAGCATAGTCTATATTTGCTTCATCTTTAAGAATATTATATACGCTATTTTTTCTGTCCTTAAAACCACATGGAGATTCTTTAAAGGTTGGTAGCACCTGTTTTGCACCACCTTCTCCAATAACTACAACTTTTTTTTCAGAAAAATTAATTGGAAGGATCCCCCCTTCATTTTTAAGCAAAACAGCACCTTTTGTAGCTATTTCCCTACAAACAGAGATACTTTCTATCTTTGTTTTTTCATCTAAGGCATGTGGTGTTCTTTGTTTTTCATCTAGTATTCCAAATCGGTCAAGTGTGTCAAGATAATAATATATTGCTCTATCCAAGTCCTTCAGAGTTACAGGCTGCTTATCATCTGCAATAGCTTCAGCCAATCGCTTGCCGTATATCGACAAGTCGCTGCCCTCGCCATAATAATCCGAACCAGGCATTTCAAGTGTAACGCCTTCAATAATTGCATTAGGGTCATACAAGCAATACCAGTCATTAAAAACAAAGCCCTTAAAACCCCATTTGCCTCTTGCGCATTTTGTGGTTGCATAACCATAGTCATATGTCCACGTTCCGTTTACTTGGTTATAATTAGTCATAAGGCTTGCAGCTCCTGCTTTTATAACTATTTCAAACGGACGTAAATATAATTCATTAATAGTTTGCTCATCAATAATACAATTTCCAGCCCCTTGTGCTGTTCCATTACTTGAACCAAACATTTGCTTTAAATTTGCCAAGGCTTGATTATTGTTTTGTATTCCTATAGCTTCTTGTGCTCCTAACTCGCCATTTAGCACTGGATCTTCGCTGTAAGTCTGATAATTTCCACCATTGCTTGTTCCTCTTTTTGCAACAGGATCTCTCGCAATATTTACACGGGGAGTTAAAAGCATATGAATTCCAGTATTCTTGGCTTCCTTGCCTAGCGCGTTACCATACTCAAAGGAGCTTTTTCTATCAAAGGTGGATGCGAGGCAAACCTTTGAAGGGAAAACTGTTGTTTCCCAACTAATGTTCACACCTGACTCTCCATCTGCTAAAAAAAATTCAGGTATTCCAAGCCTTTTAATACCCGCAATATAACCTACCTGATTTGCCCGATGTGGGTCGCCCATTTGTCCATGTGTTAACAAAAGTTTTTCGTCTAGAGTCATTTGATTGATTAAATCTAATACACGCTTGTTTTTCATTTACAGCGCTCCCTGCTTTTCATTAGATGCTTTTAGCTTTTTTTGAGCCCTTTTTATTTTTATATATGCATACAATGTCATAGATAAGAGTGTCATTACATATGGTGTCATAAGCACTAGCTGTGAAGGCAAGTTTGCTGTTTGCAAGGTATTCCCTAAGGCATCTGCAATACCAAAGAGTAAGGAATCAAAAGCAGCCCAGCCTGGATGCTGTCCCCCCATAGCTGCAGCGGCGATACCAATCCAACCACGGCCTGCCGTCATGTTTTTTGCAAACCATGAAACATACCCCATCGACATATATGCACCACCGAAGCCAGATAAAACACCTGAAATTATAAGAGCGGTTCTTTTTGTTTTATATACATTAATACCAACAGACTTTGCAGCATCTGAATTTTCGCCAACTGCCCGGATACGCAATCCCAGAGGTGTTTTAAATAATAAATACCAAACAACAAATACAGAAATAAAGGCACAATAAGTAAGTATATTATGCCCAGATAATATAGCTCCTAAAATAGGAACATCATGAAGAAAAGGAATTGTTATTGTAGGCATTACCTTACTTGCCAGCGAAGTAGAAATTCCGCGCACGCCTGTAAGCGAATACAAAACAAAAACAGTGCCCCCACTTCCCAGTAGATTTATGGCAATACCCGCTAACAAGTCATTTACAGAAAGTTTAAAAATGATAAATGAAAGCATTTGCCCTATTAATCCACCAACAAGAAGTGCTGCTAAAAACCCAATCCACGCACTCGTAGTATATGTTGAAACAATTACTCCCGTCAAAGCTGAGATAAGCATTGTTCCTTCCATTGTTATGTTGCCTATACCCGCTCTCTCAGATACAACAGAACTTAAGGCTGCAAACAAAATGGGAGTCGCCAAGCGTATAACTGAAAAAGCAAAGGCAGTGCTAAAAATAAGTCCTAAAATATTTTCCATAATTAACACTCCCCTACAGCTTGGCTTTCAGCATCAAGCTTTTTACTCAATTCATATACTTTTTTCTGTTGATACGAAGCTAAAAACCTTTCTGCAAGTAAAAATACAAGTATTACAGCCTGTATGATGGAAATAAAGTCTGTTTGCATACCTGTCTTCATTGACATTAAATCAGCTCCCTTCCTCAAATAGGCTAGAAACAATGCAGCCGCAGGAATATACTTGGGATTTTTTGCAGCCAAAACACCAAGAGTAATACCATCCCAACCATGACCTGTTAGAGAGTTCCATGAAAACCGAGAAAAATGTCCCAAAACTTCCATAGCTCCTGCTGCTCCAGCCAAGGCTCCACCCAGCATTTGTGAAAACACCGTTACAAATCCAATACTTACACCAACTTTTTTTGCAAATTTTTCGTTTTGTCCTGTAAGACGAATTTCATAACCCCAGCGAGTATAATACATAAAATAGTACACGAGTACTACAAGCACAATAGCAATAATTAAACTTATGTTAATATTGCTACGAGGAAAAAACTCTATTAATTTTGCATGCTCAGGAAATCTCATTGAAGCTACGCTGCCAGCAGAGGGGTCTCTAAAGAAATAGCTTATTAAAAACATACCAAATTGCAAACATGCATAATTCATCATAATGGATGCAACCATTTCAGACAAACCCAGCTTGCTTTTCATTAAAGCTGGAATTGAGGACAATAATGCACAGGCTATCGCTGCAGCAATAATACATACAAAGGGCAAAATAACAGGCGGCAAGTTTATGGACAAAGCCACCATTGTTGCCACAGCTCCCCCAAAGAAAAAAGCTCCCTCTGCAAATAGATTAAATTGATTTGCGCTAAACATTATACATATTGCAAGCCCAGTAATTACAATAGGAACCCAAATGGTAATTAAGCTATAAAAATTATTTAGGTTCATCAACGGCCCAATCAGCAAAAACTGTAGGGACATCAATGGATCATCGCTTACAATAAAAATAATTATTGTAGATAACAATAACCCTATGCATATGGCTAAAACAGTCCTCAGTACCGAAAACCTTTTTTTCAAAAGGTCTTGTGTGAGGGGAACGGTAGTCTTTTTAAGCATACATTCTCCTAATTATGTCAGACTCATCTTGCTTTTTAACACCGAGCATGTAAAGGCCAAGCTCTTCCTCTGTTAAACTTGCCGTGTCTTCAATATATCCAACAATTTTTCCTTCACAAAATACAATTAAACTATCTGGCAAACCTAGCACTTCATTCAAGTCAGCAGAGTTTAATATTATGGCTTTTCCTTCATCCCTTAACGAAATTAATTTATTACGTATAAATTCTGCAGCACCAACATCTATACCACGAGTTGGTTGATCTACCAAAATTATATCAGGGTTAGACGAAAACTCTCTGGCAACAACAACCTTTTGGATATTTCCACCACTAAGCATTCCTATCTCTTGATTTTGATTGCTACATTTGACAAGGTAATCTTTAATTAGAGTATCTGTTGTTTCACATAATTTTCTTTGTTTCAATAAAACTTTACCTGTAAATTCTTTTGAACCCTGTTTTCCTGCTAGTATATTTTGAGTTATACTTAAATTTTTGGCACATCCGTCTACCATCCGATCTTCCGGAATGTGGGCTACATTCATTTTTCTTATTTCACGTATTGACTTTCTACAAATGTTAGTATTCTTAAGAAGAATTTCACCAGAATCAAGCTTAATACTCCCAGAAATTGCCTCAAGAATATCGTGTTGTCCGTTTCCTTCAACTCCTGCAACTCCTAAAATTTGCCCCTTTTTTACACAAAAACTAACATCATTTAAGATTTTTTTTCCAAAACTATTTTTATATACTGCCTTTTTAACCTCTAAAATGATTTCTTTTGGTTGTGCCTGTGTTTTTTCAATTACGTCAACAACATCCCTTCCAACCATCATCCTAGAAATATCTACCTCAGTAACATCTTCTATATTTTTAGTACCTATCATTCTTCCATTTCTCATTACAGTTACTCTATCACATAACTGCTTTACTTCTGTTAATTTATGAGAAATAAATAAGATGGTATGGCCTTGCTCTTTTAGTTGTTTTAATTCAGCAAAAAGCTCTTCTGTCTCCTGGGGTGTTAAAACTGTTGTAGGTTCATCTAAAATTAAAATTTCCGCCCCTCTTAACAAGGCTTTTATTATTTCAACGCGTTGCTTTACGCCTACTGCTATATCATTAACCTTTGCACTAGTAGGAACATTCAAATTATATTTTTTTGCTATTTTCTCTGTTTGTTGAATTGCCGCGTCTAAATCAAAAGAAAGCCCTTTTTTTGGTTCAACCCCCAACACAACGTTTTCTGCAACTGTAAGAGATGGAACTAACATAAAGTGCTGGTGCACCATTCCTATACTGTTTTCAATTGCGGTTGCAGATGAGGTCAAAAAAACCTCTTTGCCATTTATAAAAATTTTTCCACCACTAGGCTGCTCCATGCCATAAAGCATTTTCATCAATGTGGATTTTCCTGCACCATTTTCACCGCATATTGCATGTATTTCACCCTTGTTTGCGCTAAAGTTAATATCTTTATTAGCCATTACTCCATTAGGATAAACTTTCATTAAGTGCTCAACTCTTAATATCTCTTTCATAAGACCCTGCTATCGTTTAAAAACAGGCACCATACTTGGTGCCTGTGAATAGTTATAAATTAATTAGAAAAACTTTCTCTGAATGCACTAACATCTTCGTTAGACATCCCATATGCGGATGAAACTATAATATTTCCTGCAATAATATCTTCTTTTGCTTTGTTAATATTTGCAATTTGGTCTGCTGTTATTGCAGAGCGCAAATTATCATTTTCAACAATACCAACACCACCTTTTTCCAAGCCAAGCTTTTCAACAGTTCCGTATGGGATTGTTCCATTTACATACTGCTCATATGCATAGACAAGAGAGTCATCTACTCGCTTCAGAGAGCTAGTAACAATAACATCAGCTTTTGCTGGATCACTTTCCTCAAAAAGAAGACTTTGGTCAGTGTCAGAACCTATAGCCAACTTTCCAACTTCTTTAGCTGCTTCAAATAATCCAACCCCAGCATTTGACGCAAGTTGAAAAATTACATCAGCTCCAGCATTGTACTGTACCAAAGAAAGCTCTTTTCCTTTTGCAGAATCATCCCAGTTTCCAGTATAAGAAACAATAGCTTTTACATCAGGGTTTACATATCGAGCCCCTTCTAAATAACCTACCATTGCATCATTTACTGTAGTTGAATCTGCTCCCCCAATAAAACCAATAACACCTGTTTCTGAAGCATAACCAGCAACCATACCTGCTAAAAAAGAACCTTCATTTGCCGCATATTGCATACTATAAATATTTTCATAGCCTTCAATGGGTTCATCAAAAAACCAAAATTCTTTTTCTGGATAATCAAGAGCAGCTTCTTGTATATACTCCATCATAGTCCAAGACCCAGCAACGATAACATCCCAGTCACTGTTTAGAGTATCAGCAATTATTGAATCATACTTACTTTGATCAAGTGTCATTTCAATTACTTCAGTATACACATCATCTGTATACTTTTCTTGGATTGCTGCAATACCAGCAGCAGAAACATCATACCAAGCCAAGTCCCCTAAATACCCATTTAAGAGCAAGACAATACGAGTTTTTCCATCATCAGCCCCTGCACCATCTTCCTGAGGGGTACACCCCATTGTTAAAACCATAAAAAATGCGATAGCTCCAAAAATAAGCTTTTCAAAATTCTTTTTAGCCATTTTTTCTCCTTAATTACATAGTTAATGTATTTTCTTAATACAGATAATAACCTCAGTTTAAATATCTGTCAAGTCTTTTTTTCATATTTTTTTCAATTTTTTTTCATTGCCTGCATTTTCACCTTGCTTTTTTTTTCAAAATTATGGTATACTCAATAAATCAAGACAAAAGGTTGCGTTATGAATCAAAAGCTAACACTACAAGATATATCAGAAATTTCGGGTGTTTCTATTACAACGGTTTCTCGCGTTCTTTCGAATGCTCCAAATGTAAACAGCGACACTCGCGCAAAGGTGCTAGAAGCAATTAATGCTTCAGCTTTAAATCAAGTAAAGAAAAAGTCAAATTTAATTGGATTTTTAGTACCAGATATAAACAATCCATTCTTTTCAAAGCTGTTGGATGGAATAGGAAGCATAGCAAAAATTCAAGACTACAATATTATAGTATGCCATACCGAAAACGACCCTCACAGAGAAGAAACAAGCATAAAAAATCTTCTTGATGCAAATGTCGATGGCATTTTATATATTAGCGCAGGGGAAATTCCCTCAAAGGTTGAAAAGCTCCTCTTTGAACAATATCCCCCTGTGGTTTTTTTAGACCGTGACCCTGGAATAGATAGCTGCCACCTCATAACATCTAATAGCACAGAGGGAATGTATCAATCAACAAAGTACTTATTATCTTTAGGACACAAAGATATACTCTACCTAGGTGGAAGTCTTGACTTACAGGTCAACAAACAGCGTCAAGATGGATACAAAAAAGCATTAAAAGAATATAACTTAAATGGCAATGATATAAAATCTATTGATGCAGGTTTTAATATGGAAAATGCTTACAACCAAGTTATTAATTTAATAAAAAATAATGAATTCAACTACACAGCCATATGCTCCTCAAATGACTTAATGGCATTTGGCGCATACAAGGCCTTAACAGAAAATGGTTATTCTGTCCCAGAGGATGTTTCAATAATTGGATATGACGACATTCCAAGTGCAACGGTTATTAACTTAACAACAGTACACCAGCCGTTTGAAGAAATGGGAAGGGCGGCCATGATGGAACTCGACTCCCTTATACGTGGTGGGCGCCAAACAGAAAAACATACCATGCTACGCACAAGCCTCATAATAAGAAATACTTGTGCTTCACCAAAAAAATAGACTATTCAGCCTTTGCCTCTACCTCTTGTGCAGACGGAATAGAGCTTTGTGCCCCTTTTCTCGAAACAGTTATAGAAGATGCCTTATTAGCATACTGTACAGCCTCTAAAAGACCTTTTCCCTTTGCTATTTGTATGGCAAAAGCCGCAGTAAAAGTGTCCCCTGCGGCAGTGGTATCTACAACCTCAGCAGGGGAAGCGGGTAATTTTTTTGCGCCCGTTTCATCCGAGTTTATTAAAAGCCCTTCAGGTCCAAGAGTAACAATTACAATTGGCACTCCTTTTTTACGTAGCTTTTCACTTCCAGACATGTAATCACTAACACTTTCTCCTAGAATTTGTGAAAACTCAGTTTCGTTTGGCTTTATTACATCAATATATTTAAACAACTCTTCTGGAAAAACCTTAGGAACAGGAGCGGGATCTAAAATAACAAACTTATTATATTTTTTGGCAACTTTTGCAGCTGCTATAATTGTATCAATGGGTACTTCCATTTGCATAATTAGTATGTCTGAATCTTTTATTAAAATCTCATTATCATAAATATCTTCAACCGTAAGTTTATTGTTTGCACCGGGCAAAACAATAATGCTATTATTTCCCTGTGCATTCACTGGAATCCATGCGATACCTGTTGCCGTATTTTCTTTAATCAATAGTTTTGATACATCTACGTTTACCGATTGCAGACTAGATCTCTCCATATCAGCATAGCTGTCATCTCCAACAGCACCAAGCATAGTAACATCGCCTCCGAGTCGTCCTACCGCATAGGCTTGATTAGCGCCTTTTCCTCCAGCAACATATTCAACCTCTGAGTCGGCAAGAATAGTTTCACCTGTTACAGGGATATGATCTACGCTCACTACCATATCAACATTCAAGCTGCCAATTACTAATATTTTTTTCATTTTTCTACCTTATTTTTTTGCTTTGTGAGTTTTTATTGTTACATGACTGCATTTATTTGTCAATACAGAAAATAATAATTTGCAATTTTTTTTCATTTTTTTTTCAATAAATAATCAAAATTCACTGTATAAGTAAAAAAAATAGGGCTTGATAATCTCAAGCCCTACATATAAAAGTTTTACTAAAACAAACTCTGTAATCGGTTTCCTATATTTGAATCTCTAATTCCTGACTGAATTACATCGCCTACCTTACCTTGGATACGCTCCTCAAGCTCTTGTTTAATAAACTCTAGCTCACCATCTAGGCCGCCAAGCCCATCTTGCAGACTAAGAATAGAATCACTAGCTAAACCAAAGTCTCCTACGTTAGCCATAAAATCATCGGTATAACTTGCTAGATATGCTTCTGCCTCGCCTTGCAAACTACGCTTTAAAGCATCAATTTCTGCATTTAAAGCAGCAGATAAACCATCAACGATTTGTGTGTCAACATTGGTATTGATCCCTATATCCATACCTTCTTCAAATGAAAAGCCTACAGTACTCTGCACATAAAAAGAATCAATTGATTCTAACACACTTGAATACATATTGTAAACCGAAGAAGGACTAAACTGTGAAGCAGAAAGAAGAGCTGGATTAAAGTCAAAATTTGCCGATACATTGAAATCTCCTGCCAATTCAAGTGCAGCTTCTGCTTTAATTTCTGCATCACCCCCAATACTCGGAACACCAAGTATATCAGATTGCGTTAATGATTTAGTATCTAAGCCACTTCCTGAAAAAAGCACCTCAACTGGAAAATTTTCAGTATCTGTGCGTAAATCTACAACAGCATCGAGCACCCCAGAAAAGCCTGAAAGATTTAAGCCTAAATGAGCAGTAGCAGGTTTTTGAAGAAGATCAGGATTATTTGAAACATCAAAAACCGAACCTGCAACAGCTACGCCATCTCCACTATCCGAGCCAGAAAAATGTATATTTTTAATTAAAAAACTCGGCATGTCAGCATTAAAGTGAACAGTCCTTCCGTGCAGGCGCTCATGGGCTTTTTTTTCTTCTTCTCTTTTAGCTTCTTGCGCATCGGCTTTTACGTTTGTAAGTATGTTTAAGCCCTTTTGTACTATCGGGTAATAGTCTCCTAGCGTTTCAATAAAAAAGGATTCCACCGTAGAGCCAACCATGCCTTGTGCATCAGAAAATGAAAACGACGTTATCTTTGCAATTTCATCTTGGATAAGAGCGCTATCAGCTTTTATTGCCGCTTGTAGAGAACTATTCATATTTTCAACTGCTGCAATATCATCCTCTAATTTTGTGAAAACATCATTTATTTGAGACTGCAATAATTCACTTTGTGAAACAAGGCCTTGTATAGACTGAACCCCCTCAGTAACAGTCTCTATGTCTACATTTTGAGAATCTAATAACGAGCGAACATCTTCCACAGAAGCATAAAGCTCTTGCCCAGACTTTTCAATAGAAGGAACAATCTCTTGCCAATAGGTAGTAATAGCTTCTATTTCAACTTGAGTAGCCTCAACAAAGCCTGGAACCTGTAATTGCTCTAAGTAGGATGAAAGCATGTTTTCAGGATTATATGTTTCTACCGCTTGTTCAATGATATTTTTTCCATTTGAAGTAATATCGAAACGCTTGTTACTTATTTCACGCGTAAATACTCCTTCGCTTGTATCATCATCTGGAACAATTGTCTTTGAAACGTTTTGTATCTCACCTGAAACGGCTCTTGTTGTACCAAGCATAAATCCTTCTAAACTAAGTGTATCTGCAACAAATCTCCCTAGAAAAATTTGTGTAACATCGAAGTCTATACTTGAAAAAGAAAACTCAAAGAGGTTCTTCATTGGGTTTGCCACATCTGCAAGGGCAAATTTTTCAATTTCAAATAAGCCGTTATAAAGATCTACATTCACGCGTTCTATATCACATTTAGCCCCATACTCTGATTGGAGAGAAAACACTATAAGGGTCTTTACAAGGCTATCTAAAAAGAGCCTTTCAACCACAATGCCACCAGAGATGAGTGCAGTCACAATAATAAGCGGCAAAAGCCTTACTCGCCCCTTTGGTTTTTTTTGTTTTACTGTTTTTATCACTGAAGATGTATCTACTTTTTTAGCCATTTAAAGACTCCAATTTTGAATATGCTTCATATATTTTACTCACAATCGGTAAGCGGGTAAACCATTTTACAAATTTGTTCTCTGAAATTTTTACTGCAATATGCTTTCGCCACGTTAAAACAAAAAGGCGTGCAAGCATGTACATTGGTATATATGCAATAATCGAAAACATCAAAGAGCCAAATACAATAGTGTTATTAATTTTTGTATATGCCATAAGGGGAATATTCAAAAAAGTGGCCATAAATGGTGCAATGGCTTCAATAGTTAGTGCAGCATACCCAATGCTATCCAGGAGTGGGTCTAAAAACAAAGCTAAGGCAGAACCCAATAAAATAATTAAAAACAAAGCCCCTTTATTTATTCGCAAAAATAAAAACAGAAGAAAAATAATGAACCATAGTAAATTATCTTTGGGCAATAAACCCAAAAGAAGCCCACAAGAGGCAGCGTGAGCTATCTCTCCTGGATGTGAATTATCATTGAGCCCTTTTATGAGCTTAGCAATTAAAGTTAACATATTCTTCCTACTATAAAATATAAAGATGCATAATTAATCTTTTAAGAAATACTCAACGGTCGTAACAACTCGAACCGTTTTCTTTTCAGGTAAGCCCGGGCTCGCATCTTCTATGCTAAATAAGCCTTGAGTTGCTGTTGCAATCTTTCCAACTTTGCTTCCTGAGTCTTCGGCAAATTGCTCAGCAGCCTCTCTGGCATTTTCGGTTGCCTCTGCAATCATCTGAGGTTTTACATCATTAAGCTTGGTAAAAAGATACTGAACCCTTGAATCATATTCACTTCTAACAGCAACACCTTGCCCAATTAAATCCAAAGAAGAAGACAAGGCTTCTTTTACGGCATCAACATTTGAAGAGCGAACAAAAACAGTAATTTCTGCAATATAGCGAAAAGGGGCATCGCTTGCAGAGTAGTAATTTGAAAGGGCATCTGTTACCGAAGGTTCTTTTATAGTGATTTCATCATCAGAAAAACCAAACTGGTCAAGGTAGGATGATACAATAGCAAGCTGGCTCGTTAAATCTCGCTGAACAATTGCAAGATCATCTCCTGAAACACTAAACTTAATGGGCCACACGGCAAAGTCTGCATCATATTCATGCTCAGAAAGCCCACGAACACTTACCGTTCTGTCGGTAGCTGTTACATTAAAGAGCCCATAAGAAATAAGTGCTGCAGCAATTACAATAGCCATACCAATTATGGCACCTATAATAAAAAATTGATTTTGTTTCATTACTCTATTATACAGAGTATGATAGAATTTTCAAGTGGAAATATAAAAGTACTTGTGGTAAAACCAACAATGTTTCAAAATTTGGAGACTTTTTTAATTATTAATTATACATTGTAAATTATTAATTGCCTACTCGTCTATGTCTGGGATTTTCTTTTTTAAAGACTCTAAAAATTGTTCCCCGTTAACGCCTTCTCTAAGACATGCAAACACACAATTGTCTCCACCAGCAATGGTTCCTAGAACTTCGTCCATTGCAAGATTGTCTAGAGCAACAGCTACAACATCTGAGTACCCCGAGTAGGTTTTTATTACAACCATGTTTCCTGAGTAGTCAATAGAAATATAGCCGCGCAAAAAGTCTTGCGCTAAGCTTTTATCGTTTTCGCCTCGCTCATCATCGCCAGGGAGCACATATACGTAACCATTTTTTCCATCGGAAAGCTTACCTACTTTTAAGAGCTTTAAATCCCTTGAAAGTGTTGCCTGTGTTACCGCAAAGCCTTCTTCTTGTAGGGCCAAAAGTAGACTTTCTTGTGATTCTATTTGATTATTTTTTATAAGTTTTCTAATTATTTTTAGACGGTTTAAACGTTCTTTCATTGTTCTTCCCCATTGAAGTTTTCTATATTATTACATTTTCTACTTAAATGATGCATAAAAATACAAAAATTGTCAATGGTAAAGATATAAAAATATCGAAAATTTACATTGGCTTTATACTCTGTACCATGGATGGTACAAAAGGAATACAGTCACTATTCTTTTAAAAACGTGCTTTTTTGTCACTTATTCGTATCTCCCTCATTTTATGTTCTCGTTCTATTAAAGCTATTATTAATTAACGTAGTGTTACATAGGTTTTCCCAGTACCACCGTCTTCTGGACGCGCAAAGTGAAACTCTACTCCTCCAAGGGCTGATAAGTATTCTTTAACCGCTTCTTGTAACACACCGTTACCAGTACCATGAATAATAGAAAACGTTGTAAGATCATAAAGGGCACACAAGTCAAGTTGTCTATCTAAAGCTTTAAGCGCTTCTTCTCTTCTCATTCCTAAAAGTCGAAGCTCATACTTTGGCTTTTCAGAATCTGCAACATTTTTATTTTTTCCACCCTTGGCTTGGCTAGTGGTTTGTGACCCTTCCATTTCAACAACAACCGATGCTTTTTTTATTGTTGATTGTGGCGCCTTTTGAATCTCTGCTTCTTTTACCGTGAGCCTCAGGCTTCCAACTTGCACAAGGTAACTTCCTTTTCGAGCCGCATCAATTATAACGCCTTGTTGTCGGCTTGCGCCAACCCACACATCCATGCCCTTTTCAAAAAGCATTTTTTCGCCTGTAACTTTTGCTACTGTGTGTTGTTTTATTTGTGAAGAGTTTTTTTTCCTCCTAGCTCCGGAGCTTTCTTCATTCTCTTCATAAAACTTCTCATCATATTCTTGGCGCAAAGACTGTAAGTCATCTTTTCCCGAATCTAACCTTTGTTGCTCAACGCTTATTCCCTGAGTCATGTCATCAATAAACTGTTTTACCTTAAGCGTTTTTTCCCTTGTTATTTCACCTTCTCGAATTTCACGAACTAAATTTTCAAGCATTCTTCGATTTTCATCTAAAAAGTTTTTGCTCTTTCTGTACCCTTGCTCTTGTAGCTCAAGTTCTTTTTGGCGAAGCTTTAATTCTTTTAAGTCAACCTTTCTAAACTTATCATGTATGTATTTTTCTTTTTTTTGAAAATCGATTTCTGTTCGAGAAAGCTCTTCATATTTTTCGTTCAACCCCTTTATGAGGGCAGAAACATCGGCTTGCCCTGTTTCCATATAACTTTGAGCTTTTCTGACAATGGTTTCAGAAAGACCACTTTTTTGGGCAATGTCCAACGCATGACTTTCGCCAGGCACACCCATTAACACGCGATAGGTTGGCCTGAGTGTTTGCTCATTAAACTCAACAGAGGCATTTATGCACGTAGGATGTGTATACC
>CAYJFX010000011.1:0-28897 GCA_964369735.1 uncultured Treponemataceae bacterium | reverse complement strand
TAGCTTGGACAGATGCCGACAACGTAAAAAAACAAATACAAGATTTACCCGAACGCGTTGCAAAAGACACAAAATATCAAAATGCAGTTAAAAATTCCGATATGGAAAATGCACGTCTTGAAGGAGATAAGGCTTTAACCTCTGTAATTCTTAATTCAACATCTGATAGTATTGAACTTTTAAAGCAATTTATGGATAACCCATCTTTTAAGAGAATGCTCTGCGATATGGTATTTGACGCAACATACCAAAGAATAAAAGATGACAAGGTAAATGAGTTGTTTTATACAAGTTTGCCAGAGTCAACTCTGGGACAAGGTATCGCGGCCGAAAAATAAAAAAAGCCCATGCAGAACAAACTGCATGGACTTATCTCAAAATCTCCCCTAATTTTCTACTTATCTAAAATAAACTCAACGCGGCGGTTTTTCCACCAGTTTTCTCTGTCGTCAAGGTCTGCTATTCTTACTCGACCACCAACGCCAACAGTGCTCAAGCGGTTTGCATTTATGCCATATTCAACGAGTTTATCTTTAACAAACTCAGCTCTGTCTTCACTCAATGGAACAAGTGGAATGTTGCCATTTTCAGTTGATGTTTCTTCTGCTTCTGTTCCAGTAATGTTATTGGCGTGTCCTTCAATTGTTACATTATAATCTCTAAATTTATTTAAGATTTCTGCAATTCTCTTAAGAACTCTTTCATTGTTGTTTATTACAGATTGTGATAATCCTCTCACAGGATCTTCTGCGCGACCTACAAAGTCTGCATTATCACTTCTAAATATAATTGAAGGTACTTGCATTTTTAGTACATCACCAACTCGAATAACAAGCACGTCAATTGGAATAATACCTTCAATGGTTGAAGTCATGCCTACAGAGTCTGTTACCGTAAAAACATACGGATAGTCAACTGCCGATTGAACAAGCTCGCCAGTGTTACTTCGACCATCCCAAATAATCCTTTCGGTAATCGATGCTTTTCCTGATGTTGTCCAAAAAGCTTTATTGTTTTGAGGGTCTTGTATTTCAAATGACCATGAGGTAAATGGAACAATACTTTCTCCTTGTAAACGAATAAACATGTCATCGTCTGAACCATCATTGTCTGGGCTAAAGTATTCAGGCGCTGTTTGAACAGCAAGCATTGGTGCGGTAACGGTGCTGATAAAGGTAGAACTCTTTGCCTCTACCATGTCGCCTTTTTCATACGAAATGCTTACATTAGCAGTGAATGTTCCCTCTGCAACAGTGCCTTCACTTGTAATCCCATCCCAGCTAAGAGCTTCTGGCAAACTTGTTTGAGTGTTTGTATTCCACTCTTTCACCGTTGCGCCATTGTTTGCGTTAACAATACTCACTGTCCATGAATCTATATCCTCAAGTATGCTTGCTCTAATTGTAAACTCTTGAGTATCAAGGATGCCATCGCGATTTGGGCTAAAGGCCTCTTGAGCAATGGTAATGTATGCTGTTGCAACACGGTTATCAATTTCAATATTTGAAACTGAGGCTTCGCCAGTGTTACCTGCATTATCGGTGCTCATAATAGTAAATGTATATGTTCCATCAAGGGCAACGTTTCCTGCCTCATCTGTTCCATCCCACGCAAAAGATGATACAGAACCATTCCAACGCAATGTTTTTATTACTTCATCGTTTTCATTTGCAGTAATGGTGGCGGTCCATAAGTCTTCTTCGCTTGACTGAATTTCTAAAGGAAGGGTGTCTTTGTTGTTATCATTATTTGGGCTAAAAAGAGAGTAGGTTGTTTGTACCCTTACTTCTGGATATGTTGTGTCGAGTTCAAAGCCTTGTGTAACTACCGTACTTTCACTTCCATTGTTTGAAAGGGTGTATAAAGAAGCTGTGTACATCCCTTCACTTGCCCTTGTTCCTTCGTCAGTAAGACCGTTCCACTCTATGCTTCTTGGAAGACTTCTTTGTTCGCTAAAGGTTCGCACAGCTTGGCCTTCTGAATCTAGTATTAAAAGTTCATACTCAGCAACACCCGTGTTTGTACGAATAATAGGAGAAAATGTTAGTACATCCTTTGAACCATCCCCGTTAGGGCTAAAGGCATCTGGGCTTACTGTAAGAATAACTTCAGTTGTTCCTGTATTAAGCTCAATAGCGGTTGTTTGTTCTTCTCTAACATTCCCTGCAAGGTCGGTGCTTGAAAGAACATACTTATAAAAGCCATCAACAATTTGGCCTTCATCAGTAACACCATTCCATTCTACAGACTCTGGCGGTTCTTCACCAAAGTCCCATTGTCGTACTACTTCATTTGATTCATTGATGATTGTTCCTGTCCATGCTTTTTCTTTAGAGCCTTCTTGGTAAATAGTTATTGTATCAAGGCGCCCATCTCCATCAGGGCTAAAGATGGTTCTTTCTGCACGTACTTTTGCTTCAGGCACGGTATTATCAACGGTGATATTTCTGTTAATAATAGACTCTTGTCCATTGCTAAACAGGGCTGTAAATGTTAAGCGATAATTACCATCATCGAGGGTTTGTCCGTTTATTGCTTTTCCATCAAAAGTGAGACTTTGAGGTGGCTCCTCTGTTCCATTATATGAAAAAACAGTTCTTCCGTTGGCATCATTAATATCTACATTCCAACTTACTAAACCTGAGCTTGTTGACATTGAAGGAAGTATATCTATAGTATCTTTTACCCCATCTTCATTTGGAGAAAAAGGGCTTCCCTGAACCATCATATTTACTGCTCTTGGAATGGCATCGTAAATGATGTTTGTAATTTGCGCACTTTCGTTTATGTTTCCAGCTCTATCCACACTTGAAACTCTGTATGTATAGGCGCCTTCACTAACTGCTGTATTATTATTGTCTTTTCCATCCCACTCAAGGTTTTGAGGAGGAGAATTTCTCCAAGAATAAGTCCTTACAACGGTACCTTTGCTGTCAAGAATATGGCCTGTCCACAAATCTTCTCGTGAGCCCGTTTGACTAATAGGAAACTCACCTTTATTGCTTCCGCCAAATATTTTTGCACTCTCTGAAGGTTGATTAACAGTAACCTGTGGAGCTGTGTTGTCAACTATTACAGAGTATGCAGAGGTTCTGCTTTTATTGGCATTGTCATCAGATGCGGTAACATAGTATGAATATTCACCATCTGGGGCTACCTCTCCGGTGTCTAAGATACCATTCCATGTAATTGTATCTGGAATAGCAACGCCTTGTTTTGGGGTAAATAACTGTCTAAAAAAAGTTAAAAAAGTGAGCCTTTCTGGAAGGGCTACCTTATTTCCAATTGTGCGTACAATATTTCCTTCTTCATCCTCAATAACGAGAGCCCACTCACTTATATAACGAGTGTCTTGTATAGAAAGAGGAATTGTTAACTCATCTTGAATCCCGTCATTGTTAGGGGATATATATACGGGTCCCGTTGGGGCAGATTGTGCGATAAGCGCTATTCCGCCGAGTATTAGTGTGATTGATACAATTAGTGCAACAATAGCATGCGATTTATTACGAGTAATCATTATTCCTCCCATAGTTTGATTTCAGGGGCCTGTGTGTCTTCTAAACCTAGATACAATGCTGCACTTCCTGAGGCAACATACACATCGTTTTGAAGAGCCTTAAAAGCTCCAGAAGCAATTATTTCATTTTGAGAAAGACCTTGGTTTGCTAGTAAAGAGCCTTCCTTTGCAGTAATATTTAACTTAATACTTAAGCCTACGCTTGGATAAAAATTTGCTTTTCCTTCAATAGTTTCAACCATGTTTAGCTGCCAACCTGTAGAAAGGTTTATCATATTAAAAAATAAAAAACTCAAATTTGTATCAAAAACAACATTTTGGAATGTAGGAAATGATAAATCAAGAGATATTCCCGATTTTACTTGGCTTGTTTCAAAAAGAGTTCCTGCAAAACCAAGCTTAGGCGTAATCATACCAGGGAATCCTGTAGGGTCTTTTGAATCTCCTTTTACGCCAAGGCTGCTTGGATTATATGCTTTCCCCAGTTGAGTAAGCGAAGCACCAAGTCTAACATCGCTCATAAAAGGGAGAAGTGAGAGGCTTTCAATTGCGTATAAAACTCCAATATCTCCTACAAACGCCCAGTCAGATCCAAATGTTCCAGAAAGCCCGAGTCCAACATATAGGTCATCAAGAACATCTTTGGAATAAGCCCCTCGTATGGTAAAGCTATCTTGAAGATTCATGTCCTCAAATGGTACAAATACACCTTGTATACCAGCGGTAAAAACTCCAAAGCGTGAAGGAATAATAGTGCCAGCGCTAAAGGCTTGTCCGTAATTCTGAGCTTTATTTTGTCCAACTAAAGCTGTATAAGCGCCATCTATAACAATTCTTTGCTCTCCAGCAGGAATGGCAGGGTTAATTCCAATGTGTCCTGGGTATACTTGAAAAAGCGACCCACCCGCAGTAGATGCTTCTCCAGATAGCATTGAAGGGCTAGTAAAATTAAATAAATTTTCCCCTGATAACGGTGGATTATATGCATTGGCAGAAAAACACAGTGCACAAATCATAATACAAAAAAGTAGTTTTTTTGTGTTCATAACGTACCTCCAAAATGAATGTTATTAACAATCGTTATATAAATATAACACATTAAGTAAATAAAATCTACGTTTTTAATTATCGGAAAAATTATAATAGTCCTGCATAGCTTCTGCTTTTTCTTTTTTATTCTTTATGGTATTATTTTTATATGATTATTTATAGTACTGAAAGTGACACATGCTTTACAGATTATGGAATATTAATTCCAGTTCGGTATAAAAAAGCGAAAAAAGTATATGAAATGCTGTCGCAAGGAATAATGGCTTCTACCAATGAAGCACTGTGGCTTTGCTCAGCTTCAAATACGCCAGTAGATAAAGAGGTACTCCTGCTTTGTCATACCGAGCGATATGTAAACAGTCTTATGAATTTAGGAGCAGAAAAAGAAGTACTACAAACATATGAATTACTGCATAAAGATTGTACATATAATCGCTATAACCCTTCTATAGCAACAAGACCTTTAAGTGATTTAGTGCAACAAAACTTAATTAACGCTGCAGCTTGTTGTGAGGCAGGAGAAATTGCACTAAAGACGGGGTTTGCATATTTTCTTGGTGGGGGAAGCCATCATGCAATGGCAGATTATGGAAGTGGATTTTGCTTAATTAATGATGTGGTACTTATAGCTCGATACTTGCAGTCGAAAAACCTCGCAAAAAATATTTGGATTATTGATGTTGATGCCCACAAGGGCGATGGTACTGCAGCCTTAACAAGTGGCGACGATTCTATTCGAAGCTTAAGCATACATATGAAAAATGGGTGGCCTTTAGATTCAAGTGAGTATAGAGAAGATGGAAGCTTTAACCCTTCTTGGACAAAAAGTGATATTGATATTGCTATTGCACGGGGAGAAGAAGCTGAGTATACTCCAAGGTTGCTTAAAGGGTTATTAGAAATGAAAAACAGATTTTTGCTGCCAGACATCGCAATAATTGTAGGTGGTGTTGATCCATATGAAAAAGATGAACTTGCTTCGACAAGTGATTTAAAATTAACAAAAGAGCAATTGCTCGAAAGAGATTTGCTTGTTTACAATTTTTTTAAGGAAATGCATATTCCGCAAGTACATGTTATGGCAGGAGGCTATGGACAGTACTCGTGGGAAATATATGTTAATTTTTTAGAAAAAGTGCTTTCAGAACGGTATTGCTAATTTAATAGATTTTTAAAAACTCTCTAAGTTCCTGTGTTTTTGGAGAAATAAGGCAAGACTTATCCCCTGCTTCACAAATTTCACCATTTTTTAAGAAAATAACATAATCAGCAAATTCTTTTAAGAAGGCAATCTCATGAGTAACAAAAATAAATTCGCGGCCATCTTTTTTTAAATCTTTAACGGCTTTTAGTACTTCATCGGTTAAAAGCGGATCAAGAGCTGCTGTTGGCTCATCTAAAAAAATGAGTTCAGGGTCAGTAGATAGTGCGCGCGCAATTGAAGCTCTTTGCACTTGCCCCCCTGAGACTTCGCTAGGCTTTTTATTTGCTTCACCATCAATATAAAGTTGTTTTAAAAGCTCATCTGCCTTTGCTTTTGCAACTTTTTTTGGCTGCTTTTTTATTGTGTTTAATATGAATGTTATGTTTTCTTTTATAGTAAAATGTGGAAACAAGTTGTGTGTTTGAAACACAACTCCAATTTTTTTTTGAAAATCTATTTTGTTGTGTGTTGGTGATACCTCGTTAATAAGTATTTCTCCAACTTCAGGGTCTTCTATTCCTGCTAACTGTCGTAGAAGGGTTGATTTTCCACAACCTGATTCTCCAATTATTCCAATAGAGCTAGCCTTGTCTATCTCAATGGAAATATTCTTTAATATTTCATTTTCTCCATAAATTTTTGAAAGATTTTTTATGCTTAATATCATTTGCTTACCTTCTTTCCAATATATCGCGCAATTAGCGAAAGTGGGATGGTCATTACTAAATACATAAGCCACATAATAAAATAGCCTTCAATTACTGCATAGTTTCTGTTTGAGATAACCGTTGTCATATACGTAATTTCGCCTACAGAAATAATATTTAATAAAGCCGATCCTTTTATAACACTCGAGAGATTATTAACAAGGGATGGAATAAATGGTTTTATCATTTGTGGTAAAATAATATATAAATATTTTTGATACCACTTAAACTGATATAAGTCCATTACGATGTATTGTTCAGGGGTTACAACAGCTGCCGTCGTTTCATAGGCGTTTGCAACATAGGGACTGTTGTAAAAAATCATAGCAAGTATACCTAAAAAGAGCT
The DNA here is from genome assembly GCA_964369735.1 of uncultured Treponemataceae bacterium. Lineage (GTDB taxonomy): Bacteria > Spirochaetota > Spirochaetia > Treponematales > Treponemataceae > CAYJFX01. The sequence continues at coordinate 22,068 of CAYJFX010000011.1, read as the reverse complement.
TGTTGTTAACAGAAATTACCTGCCCCAATGGGTAAACAACTAAGAAGATCATGACTAAAAGGGGTGTTCCCATAACGACTTCGTTAAACACTTCAGCAAGGGCTTTTATGATAGTAATCTTTGAGCGGAGCATCACAAAGAGGGCAAACCCAATTATAAGAGCTCCGACAAGTGTTACAAGGCTTATCCAAATAGTGTTAATAAAGCTCGTTATTAACAAGCCCTTGCTTTCAAAGATAAGGTCGTAGCGCGGCTCGTCTATCGTAAACGCCAAGGCTACACCGACTACTGCAGTAAATGTGAGAATCACAGCTATGTATTGTAAAGAATCAAATTTGTTTCTCATGCTTTCCTTATCTTACGGGTAAATTAGTTGCTTGAAGCGTGAATAATATAATCAAGGCCTAAGCTAGAGTCTTGTAAAAAATCCCCTACAATTGGATCCCATTCAGCGCTAATGGTATCGTAGAACCCACCATCTTCATACATTGATGCAACAAAGGCATTTGCTTTTTCAAGTAATTCAGTGTTTCCTTTTTTTACTACAAAGCAAGAACCAACAACATCGGTTATTCCTGTGTAAACAATTGTATTATCAGGGTCGGCTGCATGGAATCCAAAAACTTCATCAGAAGCTACTAAAATATCTGAAATACCATTCGAGATCTCAATTAAGCCTGTTCCAATTTCGGTAACTTCTGTTACTTCAACGCCTTTTGATTGTGGATAGTATACACCCTTTGTACCTGAAAGGCCAACAAATTTTGCTCCGTCAATTGCAAAAAAATCTGCCTCTGCCATATCATTTGTAATGTTATGTTCAAGAGCAAAGTCTTTATTTACGAGCGCTGGTGCATGTGAATAGCGGTATGGGGTAGAAAAATCTGCCTTTTGAGCTCTTTCTTCTGTTCGAGACATATCTGCAATGAGAATATCTACATCGCCTGTATCAAGCGCTGGAATAAGAACGGAAAAATCAGTGTTTACAATTTCTACTTCCATTCCTAAATATTCTGCAAATGCTTCTGAGATAATAGGTTCAAAGCCTGCTGCCTCTCCATCATCACCAAGATAAGAAAACGGGGGGAATTTTAAATCCATTCCAACTCTTAAAACATTTTCGTCCTGAGCTTTAGAGCAACCTATTGCACTGAGTGCAACAATACCAAGTAACATGGCGCCAATAAGTTTTTTCATTTTTTTCTCCATAAAAACAATAATTTAGTAGTGGCTTATTAAACCACTCTTTATAGTGTACTTCTATATAGTATTTTTGTCAAGGTGTGTTATTGTGATATAGTTACATAAAAACACTATTGCTTCTTTTCTAATTCTTTTATTATTCTCTCATAGAATTCTTTATCTATTTTAAACTTCTTTGAGTATATAAGAAAGCTTACTGCTATTAATATGAGTGGGACAAGGAGCATAACACTTTTAACTAAGAAAATTCCTTCTTGGCTCATGTCTGCTGCTGATGTTGCAGTATTCATTCCAGATAAAATAACCGTTACTCCTAAAAACCCTGAACCTACAGCGCCACCCATCTTGTTTATAAATGGCTGAACCGCAAAACTAACCGATTCATTTCTTTTTCCGAGCTTCCATTCTCCATACTCAATGGTGTCAGCTAGGAACACGAGCATTAATAACTGGATAAAAGCTTGTGCAAAAAATATGCAGAGACCAGCAATAATAATGTATGCAATACTTTGTGGTGAAAAGAAAAAGATTAAATACCCAAGTATTACTAAAATAGTTGAATATTTATATAACTGTTTTCGTGTGAATTTTTTTGAAAAAAGAGGGAACACTGATAGAGCAGAAAGCTGTGCCACTCCGAGAACGAGTGCAAATATAGAGTACATTGATTCATCGCCGAAGATGTATTTAAAGTAATGAAGCCCAAAAATGGTTGTAATGTTATAGCCCATCATAAAAAGGGCCATTGCCACAGCCGTGACTAAAAGCTGGTCATTTTTAAACAGGGCTGTAAGCATCCCTTTTAAATCTGTTTTTTCAAGTTTTGCGCTTAATTTTTCTTCTTTTACCCCTATCAAGGTAAATAGCTGAAAGGCCCATAAAAGCCCTACTATGCCAAGGGCAAAAATGGTATATGCTGTTTTCATGCTTCCAAAAGCTTGGCCTAAGGCATTTGTAATTGGTGTTATCCCTACAACGACACTAAAGAGGCCTATGTTTGCGCAAATCCTTGCAAAAGAACCAATTCTTTCTCGTTCTTTTTGATCTTTTGAAAGAGTTGGCATCATAGACCAGTACGCAATATCATTCACGGTAAAACTAATACCCCAAAATAGGTATACAATGGCAAATAGTGCAATTATTCCGGTCTCTTGAAGCCCAAAATCGGTAAAAAGAATTACGGTTAATACACCTGAGGTAAGGGCCCCTAGGAGAATAAAGGGTTTAAATTTTCCCCACTTTGTGCGAGTATTATCTACAATCGTTCCCATAACAGGATCATTTAATGCATCAAATATTCTAAAGGCAAACATAAAACCGGTAATCCAACCAATTGCAGTGTTGGATAAGCTGAGAATATCAGTGTAATAGAACATGAGGTATAAGCTTACTATTGTATACGCCATGTCTCTACCAACTGTTCCAAGTCCAAAGAAATAGCGGTTTTTAGAAATTTGTTTTACATCAATCATTTTTCTTCCTTATTTTATTTTTTCTATTACGTATAGGGTTGAGCCATAATCACCCAACAATCTTATCTTTTCATTATAATAGGTTCCACTAAATTGCTGGTTTAATCGAATGCCAGAAAGAATTTGAGCTCCTGATGCAACATGCTCTTCCTTTGCATCTTTTAGCGAATAGATGTTGTTTATAAAACGCAAAATAAATCCATCAGTTGAAAGTCGAACTGGTAAGACATGCTTTATAAGACCACCAAAGGTTTTTATCGCTAAACGTTGTGGTTTTGCCCATACCTTATAGTTTTTTTTAGGGTCTATCGATGAAACTTCAAGAACATCGGAATTCGGGGCGGCTCCTACACCTTTTTGGAAGTTGCCAACTATCGTGGTGTTTTCATCTTTTGTTTGCCAAATAAGACGGTTTTTTTTAAATTGTCTCGAAAACTCTCCAAATTGAAGTGTTTTTCGGTATGTTTTATAAAAGGAAATCTGTTCCTTTATTTCTTTTTTCTCTTCGCTGGTAAGCTCAGCGAGGTCGAGCTCGTAACCTAAAAGCCCAAAAGCCGAAACATTAAATCTCGTTGATAAGGGGGTATTTCGCAGTGTTTGAGCATGCGGGGACATCGAAACATGTGCTCCAAATGTTGAAGGCGGATACAAGCAAGAAAGGCCACCTTGAATATCGAGGCGCTCAACAGGATCTGTGTTGTCTGAAGTCCAAACTTGTGGCATGTAACAAAGCATGCCTAGGTCAAACCTGTTTCCCCCAGATGAGCACGATTCGAATAAAATACTAGGGTTGGCTTCGGTAATGCGATGCAAAATATCATACAGTCCTAGCGTAAACCTATGAAAAAATTCTCCTTGGTTTTGAAGCGTTTTTGAAAACATCTCTGAAATATGACGGTTCATATCCCATTTGACATAGGCAATATTGTGGGAGTGTAAAATAGTGTTTACATTATCTACAATATAGTTTCTTACATCTGGGTTTGTTAAATCAAGCACAAGTTGATTTCGCCCAAATGATGGGGTGCGTCTAGGCTCAGTTATAGCCCACTCTGGATGCTTTCTAAAAAGGTCGCTATCCTTGTTTACCATTTCTGGCTCAAACCAAAGGCCAAACTGTAAACCAATACCATTTATTTTTTCAATGAGACCCTTGAGGCCACGCGGAAGCTTTTTTTTATTTATGGAATAATCGCCTAAACCAGCTTTGTCACTATCTCTCTTGCCAAACCAGCCATCATCAAGTACAAATAATTCAACACCTAGCTTTTTTGCTTGTTTTGCAAGGTGTATTAATTTTCGAGCATTAAAATGAAACATAAAGGCTTCCCAGCCGTTTATGAGTACGGGGCGCTCTTTATTTTTGTGTTCTCCTCTAACAATGTTTTTTTTTACAAAGGAGTGAAAATTTTTTGAAAGCCCATTCATTCCATCATAAGAAAAACTCACTATAGACTGGGGAGTTTCAAACACTTCTCCTTGCTTTAATTCAAATGAAAAGCAACGGGGGTTTATACCGTTTTCAATTCGAAGAGTTCCATTTGGGCTTTTTTCAATTGCCGTGTGATGGTTTCCAGAGTATATTATATTAAATCCAAAGCAAAGGCCTGTATCCTCTGTTGCATTTTTCTTTTTTAGAATGACACCTGGGTTATGCCGGTTTGAGCTACCCCCCGTGGTTGAAGAAATAATGTGAATGCCTTCTGCAATTTCGCTTTCATGACGATGAGCTTCTTTTACCCAGCCACCGTCGAAGGTCACCATTGTAAAATCTGTTTGGTCAAGGTCAATCATCATAGACATTATCTTTCGTATTTCCAAGGGTTTTGTTTCTTTGTTTTCCAGTATTGTTCTACGTGCAATAATATTTGAGTTTGGAAAGACAACATACTCGAGAGTTAAAAAAACGTCAAAAGCTTGATCTTTTGTAATAATACATAACGTTTGCACATGTTCATCTGACTCACTGTCTTGGATGGCCAAAGGAAGTTCTTTTGAGGTGGGGCATCCGTTTGTAATTGTGTGGCTTTGATACAAAAAATCACAAGTAAAGCCACCTGAAGGCATTTTGGCTTCGATTGGAGAGTTTCTAAAGTCTCCCTTTCCCATACCAGAATACTCTAGCATTATGTCATCTAGGCAATAATTACTATCACTTTCAGAGTAGCAAACGCTCGAGCCATAGCCTGCATTGTTTTTCTTTTGCGAAATAGAAAAATCCTTATCTTCGGTTCTCTTCCCCAAGTAAAGGTTTTCTATGTGTAAAAAGGGAGTTGTTTGAAATACGTAAGAAACATCTTTACAATCCAGTTTGAATTGAAGGAGTTTTTTCTTTTTTGATACACTTATCATGTTATCTCCAACACTAATATTATATCACAGAATTTCACTTCAGTGGATAAAAAACGTTATAAAACAATTGCATAATTACGCTTTATTAGATATAATAATGCCGGGTGCGGACTTTTTTCAAATTAGAAAGATAGGGGTCTATGCTAAAATTAAAAAGAGATAAACGATTTTTTTACTGTTCTATTGTTCTCATTCTTCTTTTCCCTTTGTTAGCTTTTTCTGAGACTAGTGAATCTATAAAGGTTGGCTATCAATTAAATAGCGATTTAGTTTTTGACCTAGAAAAAATGGGGAGCGAAGGCATTGGCTATGAGATGCTCAAAAAAATTGAGGGAGAAAGTAGTCTTCGGTTTGAATTTATAGAAGTTGAAGGGGATATTTTTGAGTCCCTTAGAACGAATAAAGTAGATATTATAGGTCTTTACCTAAAAACCCCAGAGAGAGAAGCTGAGTTTTTATATTCAGAGCGTCCTTTTAATACGATAATTTCATGCTTGGCGACAAAGGGTGTTAAAGGGATTTATTACGATGATCCTGAAAGTATTGATGGCAAAACCGTCGCCACATATGAAGGAAATCCAACAAACATTCTTTTTAATCAATACTTGCAAGAAAATAATATTTCTGTAACCTACATTTTTGACGATTTTGAAAACTATTTAAATTTAGAAACTGATTTTTACTTAACATTTACAGAAAATCGTGCCACCAATAACTTTTATACCGTTCTCAATTTAGAAAATGCCGCAACCTATTTGCTTGCAAACAAAGATAACAAAAGCTTAATGGAAAAAATAGATACGGCAAACTCAAAAGCTCATGCGGAAGAAGGTTTTTTCTTTAATGAGTTGGTAAATAAATATAATTTTGATGCAATTAACCTCTCTCATAGGGAGCTTACACGAACTGAAGTTGAAAAGCTACGCGAAAAACCTTTGGTGGTCGGCTATGTAGATAATCACAGGCCATTTACCTATACTGATGATGAGGGTGCTGCAAGTGGTGCTATTATTGAGCTCATGGATATTCTTGCAAGAAAGTATAAATTTGAGGTCGAATACATTCCTTATAATTTAGATGACCCCTCTTTTTTATATTTGGAGTGCGATATCTTGGTTTCGCTTCTAGGAGATACAGAATATGTGCTGCAACATTATACACCAACAGAATCTTATTACAATATTCCCATGGTTGCGAGTGTCCCAATGCGAATCGCCGAAAAGACAAAAGTTCCTTCAGAAATCCTTCTCGGAGTTTCATCAATTGGAATTGCAGATTACTTATATATAAATGTAGAGAGGTTTTCAGAGTCTCTTCCAAATAGTAAGGTGTTAGAGTTTTCGTCTTTTGAAAGTTTGTTAGAAGCGTATAAATATGGAGAAGTAGATTTAGCAGTATATACTTCTGCTGGAACTACTTATAGTAGTGCATACCTTGAGGAAAGCGAACATTACCTATTTGCTACCGACTTTTTAGTAGATTTTTACTTTAGTGTTTCAAAAAGAATAGCCGCAGATTATGTGCCAATTTTAAATGTTATGCTTGATACAATAACAGTGAGAGAATACGAAAGTATTTTTAATGAGCATATTGCAACATATTACCCAAAAGAGACTTTTGAAACCTACCTTGGGGATTTTGGAATCTATTTATTTTCAATTGTAATTGCTTTTGTTTTAGTTTTCCTTTCTCATGAACATAATGTTCAGCAACAAAAAAAAGATTCAATAATCAAAGCGTACCAAACAGATGAACTCACAGGGCTTATATCAATCTCCCATTATTATGAAAGAGCTAAAGAGGTTCTTTCAACAGCCATGCCAAGGGAGTTTGAGTTAATAAGTTTTGATATTGACTATTTTAGAACCATTAATTCCTACTACAGTATGGAGCACGGAACAAATGTAATTATTGAAATAGCTAATGCCCTTACATCGGCATTAGGTGGTACATCAGCAATAATTTCGAGAAAAACAGCAGAGCAATTTTATATTTTAAGAAAGGTATGTGAAGGTGGTTCGGTAGAATATCTTTTTGACGCATACATTCTGCCAAGTATTCGAAACGTTATGGGGTATCATTATATTGTTAGCCTTTCATTTGGTTCTTTTGTTATTGATAACTGTGAAGAAACATTATCAGATATTATGGCTTACGCAGATTATGCTCGTATGAGTGGAAAAGTTAGTCATGAAACCACATTTATGCAGTTTGATGAAAAAACGAAAAAGAAGTTTAAATCAAAGCTCCACATTACTTTTAAAATGGACCGAGCAATAAAAGATAAGGAATTTATTGTGGTTTACCAGCCAAAGGTAGACTTTAAGACTTTGAGAATTGTAGGAGCAGAAGCTTTGGTAAGGTGGGTGCCTCCTGTAGGTGGGATAATTTACCCAAATGACTTTATTGAAGTATTTGAAAGAAATGGTTTCATTTCTACCTTAGACATATATGTTTTTAAGGAAGTTTGTAGATTTATCAAAACTTATTCTTGTGAGTTTTCAATACCACTCATTTCTGTTAACCTTTCAGCAGTTACGATACTCAAAGAAACTTTAGTAATGCAGTTATTTGCAGTTTTAGATGACTATGGTATAAAGTCTTCACAAATAGAGCTTGAGATTACTGAAACTGCAATATTAGGTGCAGAAGAAAACTTTTTGTCTAAAATTAAAGAGTTGAAGAATTTAGGCTTTGTTGTCTCTATTGACGATTTTGGTTCTGGGGTATCTTCACTAAATAGGCTCTGTTCGATAAAGGCTGATGTATTAAAACTAGATAAAGCCTTTTTTGAGCAAAAAGAAGAAAGCGCCAGAGCTGCCATTATAGTTGACCAAGTTATTACGCTTGGAAAGCGGCTTGAAATGGAAATTGTAGCAGAGGGTGTTGAAACAAAAGAGCAAGCCCAATGGCTTAGAGAACTTAATTGTAATATCGCCCAAGGTTTTTATTTTTCTGAACCTATGGATATGGACTCTTTTGTTGAGCAATTAAAAATGGGAAAAACATACACTTTGTAATAATACGCTTTAAAATTTTATTTTTCTTGTAACATGGGTTGAATTAATTTGTTTAAAGATGTATAGTAGGAGTAGGAGAGATAGAGGACAAGCTTCATTAAAGAAGGTTGAATCTATGCTTATATTTAAAAAACGTAAAATTATTTTATTAATTGGAATTATTCTAATTTTCTTTTCACCATTTTTTTCTTTCGCGGAAGCTAAGAGGGTTGTAACGATTGGGTATCAAGAAGGTACTGGTATGATCGACAATCTCAATAACACGGGAAAAGAAGGGATTGGTTTTGAAATCTTAAAAAAAATTGAATCTGAAAGTGATTTGAGCTTTGAATTTGTCAAGTATGAAACAGGTATTTTTGAGGCACTAGATAACAATGATGTCGATATAGTTGGCTTATACTTCAAAACCCCTGAGCTTGAAAACGATTTTATTTTTATGGATGTCCCCCTTGGGGCCTCTATATTAAGCTTAGCCACTAAAGGCTATAGGGATAAATATTATGATGATCCCCAAAGTATAGCAGGTAAAGTTGTAGCAACATACCCCAGTAATCCTTCCAATGCCCTTTTAGATGAATATTTAGTAAAAAATGGTATTTCGGTTTCATATTTGTTGGGCGAAATGCATACTTATTTAAATCTAGATGCAGATTATTATTTAATACATACATCAAATTTGCCTGAAAATGACTTCTACACTGCACTAAATTTGGCAAGTATGGGCTCCTTTTTGGTTTCGAATGAGAAAAATACGCAATTGATGCAAGAAATAAGCGATGTCTTTAAGAGAATAGAAATAAAAGAAGGTTTTTTTCATGGGGAGCTTCTTGCAAAGTATAATAAAAATAGTCTTAAATTATCTCATAGAGAATTAACACGAGCAGAGGTCGAACTTTTACAAAAAGCACCATTAAAAGTTGGGTATGTAGAAAGTCATCGTCCTTTTACATTTACTAATGAAGAGGGGCAAGCAGATGGTGCTATTGTGAGCATTATGAATGAGCTTGCAAATAAATATAGTTTTGAAGTGGAGTATTTTCCCTATGAATTGGGGGGCGCTCTTGAAGACCATGAGAACAGCGATGTTCTGATATCGCTATTAGGAAACACAGAGCATGAGTTGGAGCATTATGTACCAACAGAATCTTTTTATGAAGCAGCCTTGGTTGCAATCACACCAACACCAGTGGATGACTTTTCACAAAATCCATTTGATGTTGTTAGTGAGAATTCGAGTATTGGCATAACAAAATATTTATATACTGATTTTAGTTTATTTATGAACGCTTTTGACACAAAAAATATTGTGCTGTTCAATTCAATAGATGAGTTACTTGACTCGTACAAGGCAGGAAAAGTTGATATGGCGGTGTATACCCCTTATAATTCAACCTATGCTGATGCATATCTTGCTAAAAACAAGAAATATTTTTTTGGCACAGACTTTACGCTAGAGTTTCGTTTTAGTATTTCAAAAAACCTTCCCAATGAATATGTTAGTATTTTTAATGTAATGTTTGATAACCTAACACCAAGAGAATATGAAGACTCTATTACACGGTATGCCACAACACACTATCCAAAAAAAACCTTTTTTGAAAGTATAGTTGAAAACTGGCCTTACGTACTTATTTTTCTTATGTTGTTAGCAATTAGCATTCTAGTTTATCGGAACAAGCTACACGAACAGAAAAAAACCTCATTACTAGATGCTTATCGTACAGATGACCTGACAGGATTAATGTCAATTTCATATTGCTATGAAAAGTTTCAAGAGGTGCTATTACAAATAAAACCAAATGAATATGAATTTATTAGCTTTGATATAGATTATTTTAGGACCATTAATAGCTATTACAGCATGGGACAGGGAACCATGATTATTACCACAATTGCAAAAGAGCTTAGAAAGGCCTTTCAAGGTACAGACGTTCTTTATGCAAGAAAAACAGCAGAACAGTTTTTTATTTTGCGCAAGATAGGGGAGGGAGGCTCTTTGCAAGATATTTACTATTATCACATTTTGCCAGGAATTCGAAGTGTGATAGGGGATAAGTACAAAGTAAGCCTTTCTTTTGGTTCTGTTATTATTGATGATTGCAAAGAGAGCTTTTCAGATATTATTTCGTATGCAGATTATGCACGGGTAAGTGGAAAGTCTAATCATGAAACAACCTTTATTGCCTTTGATAAGGGAATGCGTGATAAATTTAAATCTAAGTTATACATTACGTTTAGAATGGAGCAAGCAATAAAAAATAAAGAATTTCAGGTTGTGTATCAACCAAAGGTAGACTTTAAAACCCTCAAAATAGTTGGTGCTGAAGCCCTTGTACGCTGGCAGTCACTAACGGGTGATGTTATCTATCCAAATGATTTTATAGAAATATTTGAAAGGAATGGGTTTATAGCAACTCTTGATATGTATGTTTTTAGGGAAGTTTGCGCGTTTATAAAAAACAACAGCGCGAAAGTAGCTTTGCCAATTATTTCGGTAAACCTTTCTGCTGTTTCTGTGCTCGACAATAGCTTGCTTTTACAGCTCCTTACAATTCTGGAGGAATATGGTGTAAAATCTAAACAAATTGATCTCGAAATTACAGAAACCGCAATTTTGGGTGCGGAGGATACTTTTTTATCTAAAATTCGCCAGTTAAAAAAGGCTGGTTTTATTGTTTCTATCGATGATTTTGGTTCAGGTGTTTCTTCTCTTAATAGGTTGTGTTCTATAGAGGCAGATGTCTTAAAAATGGATAAAGCATTTTTTGATGATAATGGTAATGCGAAAACAACTATCATTGTAGATGAAGTAATTACTCTTTCAAAAAGATTAGACATGAAAATAGTGGCAGAAGGGGTTGAAACATATGAACAAGCGGTGTGGCTTCAAGGGCTTAATTGCGATACTGCACAAGGATATTATTTTTCAAAGCCAGTTGAAGGCGATACATTGTATAGGTTTTTGGCTGAGGATAAGACTTATGAGTTAAAAAAAGAAGAAATAAAAGCGGAAATCAATGCATAAAGCAAATTTTTATTGTTGATAAATGATGTATGTACTTAAGGGCTTCTAGCGAGGGGTCTCAAATGAAAAGCAGAAAATTGACAGCACTTTTTATTCTATTATTTGTTTTAGTCTTTCTAGGACGGCGAGAAATGGGGTTGCGCGAGTATTCCCTGCGAGTTAACTTGTTTATGGAAACATATCTCGATGGTATTGAGACGAGTATCAATAATCAAATTGAAGGGGGGCGTATTTTAGAAAGTGTGATACGTTATCTTGGCTTTTCTTTTGATGAAGAAAGCTTTAACTTTATGGCAAAAGATACTTTTGAAGAAGAAACCATGATTTCAATATCATATATTCCAGATGGCGTTGTACAATGGATTTACCCTCCAACCGAAGATAATAAAAATGTCATAGGCCTAAATGTATTTGAATATGAGCCAACAAAAGAAGAAGCTATATGGTCAAGGGAAACTAACGAATTGGTTATTTCTGGCCCCTTTATTCTTGAAAGCGGTGAGTCGGGTTTAACAGTAAGAACTCCAGTTCGTTCTAGGGATGATGAGTTTTTGGGCTTTGTTTCAATTTTGTATAATTCAGAAAAGATAGCATACGAAAGCTTAGAAGCAAAGTCTCTTGAATATTTGGGTTATGCGTATGCAGTGCATTCAAATTTTAATGGGAAAAGAGTACCTCTTTTAGTTTCAGATGGATTCAATTATAACAGAGCATTCCAAAAGGAATTTACCGTTGCTAATAATATATGGGATTTTTTTCTTTATAGCAATTTGCCTGAAGATAATTTGTATATGATTCTTTTGGCTAGCGCACTAGAAGCTATTGGTATTTGTGCAGTAGCATTTATACTGCTAAGAGTAGTTTGGCGACGATATCTCTCTGTTCAAGAACAACTTGTTTTAGACCCTCTTACAAAATTATACAATAGGAAAAAACTTGAGAAGTTTATTGCAAATGAAAAAGAATGGAAAAATTCAACCGTTACCGTTTTTTATTTAGATTTAAATAAATTCAAACCAGTTAATGATACCTATGGCCACTTAATCGGAGATAAGCTTCTCATAGGCTTTGCATCAAGGCTTATGCAGCGCTTTGATAAGAGAACAACGCGGATTCGTATAGGGGGAGACGAATTTGTGGTTATTATTCATTCTGATTTGGATGAAGCAAATATACAGCGTGTAGTGCAACGGCTGATTTCTCTAGCAGAAGAAGACTTTATTATTGATGATTTAAGAATTCAAATTTCAACTTCTGTTGGTTTTGCAAAGTTTCCAAATGATGGCTCTACAATCCAAGAAGTACTGGAAAAAGCTGATGCTATGATGTATGCCGAAAAGCAGAAAAAGAAATCGACGCGATAAGGCTAGAACAACCTCAAAGTATTATGTTTTTATTTTAATACCACAATTTTTTTGTTTTATCCTCTTTAAAAACCTTGTTAAAATGCAATTATATGGTATAATACTGAAGCATGTGTGCTAAATAAGTGTGCACTGTAGAGGAAGGAGAGAAGAAAAATGAGAAAATTAGTAGCTGCAACTTTATGTGTTGCGACGCTCGTCTTTATGGCGTGTTCACCTAAAACAACTTCTAATCAAACTGAAACATTTTCAACATGGCAAGAGGTTGTTGATTCTGGTAGTGGTAATGATGTAAGCATTTTCATGTGGGGTGGAAATGATTCGGTAAACGTGTACTTTGATGAATTTGTATCAAGCAATGTTAAAGATCTTTACAACATAAATCTAACCCGTGTTCCAATGAATGCACCAGACTTTGTTGCAAAAGTTGTTAATGAAAAAAAGAACAATATTGAAGAGGGGACGATTGATATTTTATGGATTAATGCAGAAAATTTTAGAGCTCTAAAAACTATCGATGCACTTTACGGCCCCTTTACACAATTGTTAGACAACCAAAAAAAATATTATAACCCAGACTTAGGTGATTTGCATTATGACTCAGGGGTTGCAATTGAAGGAGCCGAGGCTATTTTGGGCAGTGCTCAACTTGTTTTTACGTATGATGAAGCGAGACTCCAAAATCCGCCAAAAACATATGCAGAAATCCTTGAATATGCAAAAGAAAACCCTGGAAAAATAACCTATCCAAATCCAATTCAAGACTTTGTAGGTGCTGCCTTTATGAGAAATGCTTATTTTGAATTAACAGATGCAGACTTTACAAAAGACTATTCATATGATGAATTTGTGAGCTTATCTGAGCCTGTAATAGCATATTTCAAAGAACTCCATCCATACATGTGGAATGAAGGAGAGGCTTTTCCTGCAAGTATTGCACAACAAGATGATATGTTTAGAAACAGTGCAGTAGATATCCTTTACGGTTTTGAAGTATATCGTACTGCGGGGCTCATTGAGCAAAACGAATACCCACAAACGGTGAAAACATATGTCTTAGATTCAGGTACTTTGGGTAATTCTCACTACCTTGCAATACCATACAACGCTCCGCAAAAAGCAGCTGCAATGCTCGTAATAGATTTTCTTCAAAGTCCACTAGCTCAAATTGAAAAAATGAAGCCAGGAGTTTGGGGGGATATGTCGGCAATTGATTATACAAAATTGTCAGACTCAGAGCAAAAAACTATGAGTGAAATACAAGATAATGGTGCCATTATCCCAACCGAAATATTGCTAAACAATAGACATAGTGATATGAAAGCACAATACATCGATTGGATTAAGCAAATATGGGACGAAAAAATTATCAATTCGTAGCATACGTAATAGTCCCCCTCCTGTTATACATTGTTTTTATAGTAGGGGGACTTGTTGTGGTTTTGTTTGAAAGCTTTAATAGAAGTATTACCTTTAATTGGGCAAACCTTACCATTGGCGTATACAAAGAAGTATTAACATCGACATCAACATACTCGGCTATAGGCTTTTCGCTGTATATAGCATGCATGTCGGCATCGCTCAGTGCAATCATTGGTGTGTATATTGCCCAGTTTATAGCCTTTTCAAAAAAACCTATTGTAAGCAGATTATTGGAAAAGTGTAGTTATGTTTTTGTCATTTTGCCATACCTGTATGTGGTTTTTTTAGTGCTTTTTATGATTTCTGATACAGGAATATTATATAGACTTTTTGGTGGTGGAAAGTTTTTACCAAATTTGTTATATGGTAGATTTGCCTTTGGTATAATTTTTGCCTTTACCTTAAAAGGCATTCCTTTTGTAGCACTGTATACTCTGAGTATTTTAAGTAAAATACGCGATGAGTATTTTTTAATAGGGCATTTGTTGGGTGCCTCACGCTCTCTTGTAATACGCACAGTTTATATTCCAATTTGTAAAAATGCCATAGTGTGGAGTAGTGCTGTTCTTTTTGCCTATAGCTTAGGTTCGTACGAAGTGCCTGCTCTTTTAGCAAATGTAAAACAAAGAACACTCACACAGTTAATATACAGAAATTATACAAGCCCAAATATTGAAGATTTTCCTGTTGCAATGGCTTTGAATGTTCTCTTACTTATTGTTTGTGCCGTGTGTGGGCTATTGTATAGCCTATTGGTTGCAAAGGTAATTGACACAAAGAGGGCGAAATGAAAATAGTTTTAATGATATTCTTTGCTTTTTCTATAATTCTTAGTTTTATAATGGGCTTTTTTTCACAGCACCCATTTCCTGACTTGTTTCCAAGTGAGTTTACCTTCACCTACATAGAAAATGCTTTTGAGAGTGCTCTTTTTTACCAAAGTGTTGCCTCTAGTGTATTGGTAGGATTTTTGGTTTCAGTGCTTTCAACACTGTTTGGATTTCTTCTTGGGAGGGGTATAGTTAGGAATATTATGCGATATAAAAACGTATGGATTAGCTTTTTTACCGTACCGTTGTTTTTTCCTGCGGTTTCAATGTTTATAGGGATGCATATTATAATGCTTAGACTGTCTATAGCCAACAGTTTACTTGGTGTTGTGCTTTCGCACCTTTTTTTAACTATTCCATATGCGATGAATATAGCCATTTCATATTTTAATGGAATAGGCAAAAATTTTGAAAGTGTTTCTCTTCTACTTGGGGCGAGCCCTGTGCAAACATTTATGAAAATCCTGTTTCCACTCTTAAAAGATGGGTTAATACTATCATTGCAGATAACATTTTTAATATCTGTTTCAGAATACTTTGCAGTCTTTTTAATAGGTGGTGGAACAATAATAACCTTGTCGGGAGTGCTTTATCCGTACATATCAAACTTTGACAGCCAAAATGTGGCAATATATATGACGGTATTTTTAATAACAAACCTGTTGCTCTTTTCGCTGTTGCGAATCAGAGCAAAAAAAACTAAAAACTTATACTAGAGGATGTATATGATTGAATTAAAAAAGATTGAAAAAACGTATGGGAAAAAGAGCGTTCTCTTGGGTATAGATACCAAAATCAAAAAAGGTGAGTTTTTTGTTTTTTTGGGAAGTTCAGGAAGCGGAAAATCTACGCTTTTAAAAATAATTTCAGGCATTGAGGGTCTTGATGCAGGGAGTGTTTTTTTGCATGGCGAAGATATTACGCATAAATCTGTGCAAGAGCGTAATGTTGGGTATATTTTTCAAGAACCGCTTTTGTTTCCACATATGAATGTAAAAGAAAACATTTGCTATAGTTTAGCTATTGCAAAAAAAGCAAAAGAAGAAATAAATAAACAATATGAAAAATTTGAAGCCTTGTTACAACTTGAAGGGCTTTCTGCCTCTATGCCTCACCAATTATCGGGCGGACAAAAACAGAGGGTTTCCTTGGCTCGCTCTCTAATAAACACCCCAGAAATACTACTTATGGATGAGCCTTTTTCAAGCCTTGATTATAACCTTCGCACTGAGATGGGCGCCATGGTAAAAAAGCTTCAAAAAGAACTTGGTTTAACAATTGTTTTTGTTACCCACGATATAGAAGAGAGTTTAATGCTCTCAGATAGAATTGCCTTTTTACATGATGGCGTTGTTTTAGAAGAAGGCTTTCCGCAACAAATGTTTTACAACCCACAATATGAAATAACGGCTAAATTTATGGGCGAATATAATAAAATATTAGGCAAGGTGCAAGATGGTTTGTTTCAAAATAAGTATACCTCTATTCCCAGTGAGGGGGATAGCAAAACTGAGATGTATATTCGACCGAACAAAATTCGAGTACTGCCTTGTGAAAAAGGTAGTTTTGTCATTTCCGATATAGTTCAAAATGGAAAGGGTGATATTATTATTCTGGAAGATGAACCTTTGAAAATAGAAAGCTTTTTCTCCGATGGGCTAAAAAAAGGACAGAGAGTTAAGGTTGAATTTTCAAATTTTTTATGATGTATAGCCTTGACACTTTTTTTATAATTTGTTATTATGATGAACTCACACATTAGATAAATTAGATTTTTATAGGCGGTTTTATTATGTCAAGAAAATGTGATATTTGCGGAAAAGGCTCATTAAGCGGAAACAGAGTAAGTAAAGCTTACAACCATACACGTCGTACATGGAAACCCAATATTATTGGTGTAAAAACTGAAATTGGTGGAACAACCTTTACGGTAAAAATGTGTACACGTTGTTTACGAAGCGGCTATATTACTAAAAAAATATAAGTTGGTTGCTTTTCATGCAAGAAAGTCCTGTTTTTTGAACAGGGCTTTTTTTATTCTTTATGCCTTGCAAACTGCTAAAATTTGGGGTATACTTACCATATGTATACACGAAAAACCAAAATTGTTTGTTCTTTAGGTCCCACATCGGATAGCGATGAAGTTGTTGAAAAACTAATACTCAGTGGAATGAATGTTGCTCGCTTTAATTTTTCGCATGGAACACATGACGAACAGCGATCTAAGATGGAAAGGGTAAAACGCTGCTCAAAGAAGCTAAATAAACCAGTTGCCCTATTACTAGACACAAAAGGCCCCGAGATTCGCACAGGTAATACCCAAGGCGGAGAAAAAGTGGCCTTCAATGAGGGAGACACGGTTATTGTTACGGTCGATGATGCCATAACTAGTGCAGCGACCAAAGATTCGCCAGGTAGGATTGCCTTGAACTGGCTAGATTTTCCAAAAAAGGCAAAAAAAGGTGTGCGTGTTTTAATTGCAGACGGGTTATTAGAATTACTTGTTGAAAGAAACGATGGCAATGAGGTGTTTTGTACTGTAAAAAATAATGCTGAAATAGGCAGTAAAAAAAATGTAAATATTCTTGGCGTGCATGCAGGCCTACCTATCATGACAGAAACAGATAAAAAAGATATTGAGTTTGGTATAAGCATGGGAGTTGATTTTATTGCTGCCAGTTTTGTAAGCTTTGCATCTGAGGTTGTCGAAATACGTGAGTTTATACATTCTTTTGGTTCTAAGGCCCATATTATTGCAAAAATAGAAAATGAAGAAGGCTTAGATAATATAACAGAAATTATAGAAGCTGCAGATGGTGTGATGGTTGCGCGAGGGGATTTAGGGGTCCAACTCCCTACAGAAAGAATCCCACTTGCACAAAAACAAATAATCCTTGAGTGCTTAAAAGCAGGGAAACCCGTCATTACGGCAACGCAAATGCTTGAATCGATGATCGTTAATCCGCGCCCAACGAGAGCTGAGTTAACCGATGTAGCAAATGCCATTTTAGATGGAACAGATGCGGTAATGCTATCGGGCGAAACGGCAAATGGCTCGTATCCAGTAGAAGCAGTAGAAACACTAAATCGCATAGCCGTTTGTGTTGAAGAATCTTCAGAGTTTCGAAAAAAAATGAGAGAGCATAAAGCTGTTTTGGTGCGTGAAAATATGTCACAAATAGTTGCGCATAGTGCATATGGTACTGCAACTGAAATAGAAGCTAGCGCAATGGTAACACCAACGCTCGGAGGAAATACTGCAAGAATGCTTAGTATGTTCCGCCCGGAGCAACCGATTTTAGGGATTACCCCGAATGAACAGGTTTTGCGGCAATTACAATTAAGCTGGGGTGTGTTTCCTTTTTTAAGCACGATGGCAGAAGATTCAGAATCAATGATTCAAAATTCTGTAAAAATTGCAATTGATAACCAGGCTGTACAGTTAGGCGATAGAATTGTCTTGTGTGCAGGCATTCCACTTTCAAGCCCAGTTATGACAAATACGGTGCGCATTTTAGTAGTTGGAAATATTTTAGCGCGCGGTTGTGCTGGTGGAAGTGCTACAGAAGATCACACTCGCGTAACGGGACGGGTTGTAAGGGCACAAAGTGCAGACGATGCCCTTCATGCATTAAGAAAAAATCGTGGAGAAGTGTTAGTTTGTCCAGATATAACAGAAGAGTATATTCCGCTTTTGAGGATTGTTGATGGTGTAATTTGTGAAGGGGAAAACCTAATCCCTCCAGAAGTTATCGGCTTAATTAATCCTAACCTTGTATGGTTATCAAGAGTTGGAAGTGCAGCAAAGGCCTTAGAAAGCGGCTTAACAATCACTGTAGATACCGTAGAACTTTTGGTATATGAAGGCATGGTATAAAAAGAAAGTATATGAAAAAAAGAAGAAATGACGAACACGAAGAAGATGTTCTTGAAACACGCGTTAAATATAAAAACTTACCGCTTCTTGTAATTGTTGGTAGGCCTAATGTTGGAAAGTCGACCCTGTTTAATAGGCTTTTGCACCAACGGCGCGTTATAACAGACCCAACACCTGGTGTTACAAGAGACCCTGTAGAAGAAGAAGCCTTTATTGCAGACAAGCCTGTTCGAATTATGGATACAGGCGGCTTTAAGCTTGATAGAGATATTGGCACAATGGAAGCCGTGTTAGATGAGCTCGTTGTTCAAAAAACAATAGAATCCTTAAAAAAAGCAGACCTCATCTTACTTTTACTTGATGCAACTGAAACAACTGGCGAAGATGAAGAGTTTATTTCACTTTTACGACCCTATTGGAAAAAAGTTGTTGCCGCAGTAAACAAAACAGAGGGTGGAAGATTCGAAAGTGAAGCATATAATTTTCATCGTTTTGGCTTTCAGGACTTGCTTTGTATTTCTGCAGAACATGGCGACCATATACCAGATCTTTGTGAGCTCCTTGTTTCAAAAATGGATTTTTCAAAAGTAAAAGAAGGCGAAGAAAAAGAGCTTATTAAGCTTGCGGTTATGGGAAAGCCAAACACCGGAAAGTCAACATTATGCAACTTGCTAACAGGAACAGAGGCCTCTATAGTAAGCGATTATGCAGGCACAACACGCGATGTTGTTGAAGGTTATTTTATGCACAAGGGTAAAAACTTTCAAGTTCTTGATACAGCCGGAATTAGGCGAAAAGCAAAGGTAAAGGAAAATGTTGAGTATTATTCTGTAAATCGTGCTATTAAAACTTTAAATAGGGCAGATGTTGTGCTTTATTTGATAGATGCGCAAGAAGGCTTAACAGAGCAAGATAAAAAAGTAATTGGACTTGCCAATGATAGAGGCTGTGGGATAATCTTTGTACTCAATAAATGGGACACACAAGACCAAGAGCGAAAAACTGCCAGAAAAGCTGAAGATTATATTCGAATTATGTTTGGACACATGGCCTATGCTCCAATAATTCAAATATCAGCACTTGAAAATACTGGCATAAAGCCCTTGTTAAACACTGCCATAGAGCTGTATAATCAACTAATAAGAAAAGTAGACACCGCCTCTCTCAACACCGCTTTAAACGATTGGGTTGCAGCGGCACCTCCGCATTCCACAGGGCCTGGGCGGGTTAAGATTCGTTATATAGTGCAAACCGGGGTGAATCCTGTAAGCTTTTTGCTTTTTGCAACAAGACCCGATTATGTGCCTGCTTCTTATTTGTCGTATATACGAAACAAGGTTCGAGAAGACTTAGGGTACTCAAAGATTCCTGTTTTAGTTGAATTAAAAGCGAGCCGAAAAAAATGGGAAGAACGAGGCTAAGGCCATGGCTGGGTTTTCAATTGGTGAAGTAGAAGAAATTACTGGTGTAAAAGCTCATACCTTGCGGTATTGGGAAGAGGTCATTCCCGCTTTTTCGCCTTCTAAGAGTGACGGCGGAAGGCGCCTGTATTCTAAAACAGATATTCAGTTAATACTTCGGTTGAATCACCTAATAACAGAAAAAAAATTTACAATTGAGGGGGCCCGTAATCAAATTATTTCCGAAGCTTCTCTTTCGCCCCTTGCACAAACAGCTCTCCCAGAAATTAACAGCATGAGATCTGAACTTCTCGATATCTATTCTCAGCTTCGCTCAAAAAGAAAAGGAAAAACTTAGTGAAAATAAAAAAAAGTGCAGTATTTTCTGCCTTACAAAAAGATGAACAAAGAGTGCTGGACTCTTTTGATACTATCATTCAAGGTGTGCAACCTTTGTCATCAAAGCAAGTTCGTTCGCTTTTTCAAAATATCCGAGATTTATCCCATGAATTAACTGATGAGCGCTCAAGCAGAAAATCGGGCTATATGAATGAGGCGGCTCGCCTAAGTGCATATACACGATATTTTATGTGGTGGAATTTGGTTCGGCTTACATCTGTTTTTGCTTCTATGCCAAATGAATCTTTTGCCGGGATTAAAGACAATTCGTTTTGCCTCGATATGGGGTCTGGCCCACTTACCGTACCCATAGCATTGTATATTTCTCGACCTGACCTTCGTAATAAAAAGCTTACATGGTACTGTGTTGATACTTCTCAAAATGCCTTGGCTTTGGGCGAAAATCTTCTTTTATCAGTTATGGCACAACTGCCTGGCGAAGAATGGACGATTATTCGTATAAAAGGTGAAATGGGAGTAAAAATAAAAAATTCTGCAGATTTTATTACCTGCGCTAATATGTTTAATGAGCTCTTTTGGAACACCAATAAGCCGCTAGAAGAAATTGCCAAAAAGTATGGTACAGCCTTAGTAAATTATGGCGGGAAGGAAAGTCTTTATTTTATAGCAGAGCCTGGCATTCCGCGCTCAGGGCGTTTTATTTCACTTTTGCGTGACTTTATGATACGTAAAAAGTATGCAATTATCTCTCCTTGTACACACATTCAAACATGCCCTATGGACGGCAGGAAGGGACAAAAATGGTGCCATTTTGTTTTAGACGGAAGTCTTGCGCCTAAGGGCTTACAAAAAATGTCAACGCAAGCGGGACTTACAAAAGATAGAGCTTCAATAAGTTTTGTGTATGCATCGGCAAAAGAAACAAGGGCAATACAACAGGACTCTTTTCGAGTTGTTTCCGACCCTATTATTATACCTTTTGGGGAAAAGAAAATAAAGAAAAAAGGACGGTATGCTTGCGCTCCATGGGGTTTAACCTTGGCAATGGAAGGCAAGGTCCAATATGCCTCTGGCGATGAAATTGAGCATAATCTTACGAAAAGCGATATTCTAAAACTTCCAATAGATGGCAAAACAAAGGCAAAGGTTGTTAATTAATAATTAAAAAGTAATAATTAATAATGTAGATGCTACAATCCATGGAAACTGTTACATGCACTACAAAGGTTTTTTGTGGTGCGTGTAAGCCCCCATCCTTTACATCCTGCACATCAGCGGCTAACCCTAAAAAAATCTCCAAAAATTCTCAAATTCTCTATTTTTTCTCACATAAAACACTATAACAATAGTATGTAATCAATTAATAATTAAAGGGCTGCGAATGTATATGTGAAAATAATTGCGATTGTTATAAAGATTTTTGGAGGAATTCTATGAAAAGTGAACTTGAAAAAAAAGACAAACAAGAGTATACTTTTAAAGTAGACTTAAAAAATGACATTGTGTTCAAAGCGGTATTTGGAAAAGAAAGCTCTAAAGTGATACTGCTCGATTTAATTAATGCGGTGTTAAAAGACTCAGGGTTTAGTCCAGTAAGCGAAATAGTACTCAAAAACCCTGTAATTCTTGGTGACACAACATGGATGAAAACGCCGGAACTTGATATTTTGGTAACAGGGGAAGACGGGAAGCAGTATAATGTTGAAATGCAAATAGAGCCTAAGCCAAATTTTTCAAATAGAA
>CAYJFX010000010.1:0-30939 GCA_964369735.1 uncultured Treponemataceae bacterium | reverse complement strand
GTGTAAACGATGCAATACTCACCATGGGTATTTTATCCCTCTTAGGAGGCTCACGCGGACACCGTGGTGGTGGATTCGGTGGTGGAAGCTTTGGAGGTGGCGGCTTCGGCGGATTTTCTGGTGGAGGCGGTGGCTTTGGTGGCGGAGGAGCCTCAGGCGGCTGGTAAAAAACCATGAAAAACGTTACATTACTAAGCGAAAAAGACTTTTCCACACAAATGAATGACACAGTAATTCCGTTTATCAATTCACGCAAAACAGTCCATGCCGTTGAATCCATTCAAGGAGGGAACATTCATGTTGAAACCCTTCTCCCTGATGGTAACTTTCATTCTGTTTTAGTTATTTTCCATGGCTTTTGTGAGTTTTGCGCAAAGTACGATGAGTTTTCATACTATGCATTACAACAGGGATATGCAATCTGTCGATTTGATCACAGAGGCCACGGCTTTTCTCCAAGAGAAAAATCAGTCGAGGATAATCCATCAAAAGTACATATTGAAAATTTTAGTACCTATATAACTGACGCAAAAAGCGTTGTTGACAACATAGCAAAACCCTTAGCAAACGGAAAGCCTCTTTTTTTATTTGGGCATTCAATGGGTGGTGCAATAGGGGCTGTATACCTCACAAAGCACACAGTAGACTTTACTGCTGCAACCCTGAACTCTCCTATGATGCAAGTATTTTTATTAGGATTCCCCTTGTGGCTTGGGTATCCTATTACCCACATTGTTCGCCTCATAAAGGGAAACACTACATTAAATCCTGCACACAGAGAGTTTCCATTTGATGATTTAATTTTTAATACGCAAAAACTTAATACAACAAGCGTAGATCGTCACTCATTTTTTTACAAAATTCGTTATACTGATAAGCGAATCCAAACGTGGGGCGGCACAATGCTTTGGCTCTGCGAATGCTTAAAAGCAATAAAATATATACAAAAAAAGCGCAACACAAAAAAAATTATTACGCCCATTCTTCTTTTACAAGCAGAAAATGATGCAACTGTTATGCCAAAGGGACAAAATAGCTTTGCTGCTAAAACATCTACATGTAAACTAGCAGTTATTAGCGGTGCCAATCACGAAGAATTTATTGGAAAAAACGATATTGCCCTTCCTTGGTATAAAAGAGTTTTTGAGTTTTATGAAGGGTATTTTTCCTCTTGATAGTTACAAAAAAATAGCATATACTAAGTGTATTACACTAGGAGAAAAATGAGTTCTAAAACAATTATTTTGCTTGCCACAGCTGGCATCCTCATAATCCTTTCTATGCTTTTTTCAGCCTCAGAAAGCGCATTTTTTTCTGTTAATAAATTGCGTGTGCGTTTTTTACGAAATCAAAAACACAAAGGCGCAATACGAGCAGGAAAACTCCTTGACAATAAAGACAGACTTCTAAATACCGTTTTGGTTGGAAACAATATTGTGAACATTGCCCTTTCTGCCATATTAACATCAATAGCCCTTGATTTTTTTGGACCCGCTGGAGTTGGGTATGCAACACTCGCGACTACCGTTCTTCTTTTGATTTTTGGTGAAATTACTCCAAAAACACTCGGTACTCAACATCCAGAATCTATTGCCTTTGCTCTTTCAAGATTCTTAGTTTTTTTCTCACTTTTGTTTCGCCCCCTTATTGTCATTTTTTCTTCTTTTTCACAAGTACTCATAAAAATTTTTGGCATCAAATCAGGAGAAAAACAAGCCTCTTTTACCGAAGAAGAAATAAAAACACTCATAGAAGTAGGCGAAGAAGAAGGGGTCGTAGAAGAGCGGGAGCGCCACATGATGCATCGGGTTTTTTCATTTACCGACTTGGCAGCCCGAGACATAATGACACCCCGTACAGAAATTACTTTTGTTCCTGAAAATGCAACTTATAGTGAGGTATTATCACTTGCTCAAGACTCTCGCCTTTCTCGCTTTCCTGTCTTAGGAAAAGACATTGACGATATTAAAGGTGTGCTATACATAAAAGATGTCCTTTCACACCTTGAAAATAAAGCTTCTTTTTCGGTAAAGAAAATAATGCGAGAAGTCTTGTATATCTCTGAAACTAAGAATATGACTTCGATTCAGCAGCTTTTTAGAGCAAAAACGCAAAGCATCGCTGTTGTTCTTGATGAGTATTCTGGAACAGCAGGTATTCTCACAAAAGAAGATATTGCGCGGGAAATTTTTGGCGTTGTAAATGATGAATACGAAGCTCCTCTTGACCACATACATGTAGAAATAAATAAATCTGAACTCTTGGTAAGTGGAAAAACACGATTAAGTGAAATATCAGAGCAATTTGAGATAACACTTGACTCAGAATATCACGAAACTATCGCCGGTTTTATTATGGAAGCCTTAGATAGAATACCCCAAGAAGGTGATTTCATAACCCATGAGGGATTTTCCTTTACGGTTAAAACACTTGAAAAAAATAGAATAGGCACTGTGCTTATTAAGGCGGAAAATATATGAGTACGCCACTAATGATAGTATCTCTTGTTCTCCTCATTTTGTGTTCTGCTTTTTTTTCATCCTCAGAAACAGCATTTTTGAGTATTCCAAAATTGCGCCTACGGCAAATGCAAAAAGAAAAGAAGCCAAAGGCAACGCTCATTGCCAAGCTCAAAAGTCGCACCGATGTTTTATTAACGGTAATTCTAATTGGTAATAATTTTGTAAATTCACTTGCGTCTTCTTTAGCAACGGCACTAGCCATCACCCTTTTGGGAAACAGTGGAGCAGGAGTTGCAACCATAGCAATGACTGTAATTATTATTATTTTTGGAGAAATTTTACCAAAAACAATAGCGGCTTATAAAAGTGAAGAGGTTGCAGCACGCTTTGCAAGGGCTTTAAGCATTTTAGAAAAGGTACTTTTTCCACTTGTTTTTATTTTTTCAAAATTTACTCATTTAGTAAAAATACTCTCTCAACGATTTTCCTCTACAGATTCAAGCCAAATTACAGAGGATGAGCTCAAAACCCTCTTTGATCTCGGTGGCCAAGAGGGAATTTTAGAAAGCGACGAAACAGATATGCTCCATAAAATATTTGAGTTTTCTGACCTAAGAGCAAGAGATATTGAACGCTCACGTACCCTCGTAAAAATGATTGACTCGGCTTCTTCATACTCTGAAGCCCTTACACTTATTTCTGAATCAGGTTACTCACGCCTTCCTGTATACGAAGAAGACAAAGAAACTATTATTGGAATCATTCATTTTAAAGATATTTTATTTTATCACGGCGCAAAAAAAGATTTTTCAGTAAAAAAGATTTGCAAAAAAGTGCTATTTATACCTGAAACAAAGGAAGCCTTGGGTATCCTACATACCTTTAAAGTAGAAAAACAAAACTTTGCAATAGTCATTGATGAGCACGGAAGTTTTTCAGGAATCATTACTATGGATGACCTTGTAAAAGCAGTTTTTGGACGAGCAACAGAAGGCTATGACAAAAAGGTACGCCCAATAGAAGACAGAATAACCATACTTAATCCGAGTGAGTTTATTATCCCAGGCGACATCGAAATTGAAGAGTTTAATAATATTTTTAAAATGAAACTTGAATCGGAAGACTCTGATACCTTTGGTGGGTGGCTACTGGAAACCTTCGATTACTTGCCAGATGAAGGCGAAAGCATACGAAAAGACAATGTACTATATATCGTTCAAACACAAAACAAGCGACGCATTCAAAGTGTTCGTATGAAAATTATTGTTTAATACGCTACAAATGTTGGAATAATTGAATCAACTTGAGTAAATACCGAAGTATCTTCAACGTCTTGCATAAGAATTCTAGGGTTTCCCCAATATGAAAGCGTTGATGCCCCTTTGAGCGTTGTTGCAAGAGAATCTAATACTGATAAGCGTACTTCACCAGAGCCAGATATCGAAACTTGAGCCTTTGAACTCACTAATTCTTCTGCAAACACAGAGGTACTTCCGCTCAATGCAATATTTGTGCTTTGCGCATACCCCAATAAAGTAATAATTGATGACCCTGCAGATGCTAAGTCTATGCTTGTATTTTCATTGAGAGTCACATTTGATGTTATATCACCACTTACATATAAGGAAAGTTTTTTTGATAATGCTTCGTTTAATACAAGTGAATAACCAGAGCCATTTGCCGTTACAAAATTTAAGGGAGCATATATTATTACAGAAAATGTTTTTATAGGATGCCTGGTGTCACTTTCCATAGAAATTGTAATAGTGTTTTCTGAAATGCTAGCTAAAAAGCCATAATCATCTAAGCCTTCACTGTAGATAGCTTCAATTCTTGCTGGCTGCGAGGACGGTATTGAGACAAGCTGCACAATTGCATGCTCGTTATCTGAAAACTGCAATCCCTCAAGCTTTATCATATACATATCAACAGAGTCTTTTGCAATAACTGACACAACCTTATCATCACCATTTATTGACTTAGGAGCATTTGAATAGAGGAGGTAAGCTATAATAGTTAAACACATGCACAGTAATGCGCAAAAACCTGAAAATATTCTCATAATTTCTCTCTGTAATACATTATATACCCAAAAAGATAGGGTGGTCAAGGTAAATAAGTGTATTTAGCGTATAAAGGCCAACAAGTTGTCCCTTGATAATTTTTCATTATACGCATAATGTAAGCCATTAAAAGCTTTCATTCCCTCGATATCTGTTACAGCATTTTCCGCCATATACCGCACCATCTCACCACGCGCCATCTTTACATACACGCCTTTTTCTACAAGCTTCCCAGTCTCTTTTTGAATATCTGCAAACATGCACGTAACAAATTGAGCTTCAGGTTTAAGATATTTTTCTACTACTTTGCTATATTCTTTTGAGGCTAGATTAATAATAAGGCTCTCTTCTTTTTGCAATTCTTCAGCTATTATGTTTCCCCAAAAGTCATAAAGGTCTTTGCAAAATTCTGTTTTTAACTTTGTTTGCATCTCTAAGCGGTACGGTTGAATACTGTCTAAGGGGTGTAACACCCCGTACAAGCCTGATAGTATCCGTAAGTTATTTGAAACATACTGAAAACAACTATCATCGAACACAAGAGGCGCCATATATTTATATTGAATTCCATCATAGGCAAGAAGTGCATGATACATGTTACTTTCAAAGTCCATGTTCTGATATCGCTCATAATTATGCTGAGCAATATCGCCATTGCACATTAAAAGTTCTTGTAATTCTGGGCATGAAAGTGTCTTTAAATATGCTGCCAACTTTTTTGCTTCTTTTAAAAAAGTTGGTGTACGAGGTTCAAATATGAGCTCTGCTTCTTTTTTTATTTTTTTAGCAGGTGAAATGATTATTTTCATACAGCTCCATATACATATAAAATACGCCTATGAGGTACTTAAAGACTAAATAGTATAGTCGGAATCTTTTCCTCTAAGCCTTCTATATGTTTCTAAATACATAGGTTGCTGTCTATCATGTTGCTCTTTTAACAAGTCCATAATTTTCTCAACAACTGCAAGCTTTTTATCTTCAACATTGTCATCAATTTCGGCTAAGGCAGTATGACGAAATTCTTTGCAATCATACATTGGACTTGCTGTCATAATTACAGTATCTTCTACCATTAAATCTGCAAGCATATTGTCGGCATTGTCAGGATCTATGCGTAAACAATTACCATTTATTGAAATAAGAAGCATTACATCAAACATACGAAGATATGAATCTATTTCACGCAACCCTTTTCGTGTTTCAGGCTTTCCTGGTCTATACCGTGTTCCGCTCGGAAAAACCAATACAGGTTTTCCATTCCTTCTACATTCAGTTAAGGCATGCATTGATGCCATATTTATTTTTCGGCTCTTTGCTTCTTCTACAGTTCTTTCTTCAGGGTCTGTAATAGATGCTAAAGAACGGCTTGGGTAAATCACAATTCGTGTGAAGGCTTCGGCCCATGCCTTTACCATTGGATTTGCTTCATTTAATTTCATTCCAGCCATTGCAACAATACGATTAGATAAATCAACTCCAAAAGGTGCGCCGCTTTTTTCGAGCAAATAACAAAGTGCAGGTAAATCCATGTTGCTAAAGTGTTCAACGAGCAATAGGCCTCTTTTTCCGTCTAACAATGCATTATAAAATGCTTCAAAGTTTTCTAAGCCTTCAAGATGAGAGCCTTCAATTAAGCCATCTTTAAGCATAATATCTATGAGTTTTCGAGTTTCTTTATTGCCTTCTTGATAGACATTTGTGTCATCAATAATATGAGCTTCACTTCCCTGTTTTTTTAAATCTTCAAACATGTGTGCATATTTAACACCAAGGGCATTGTCTTTCATAACACCTCCAATAGCTGCAATTTTTTGTCTTTTTTAGAATACCCTTAATAGGATAACTTGTCAATATATAATAGTTTTGTGCAATATTCACACAATCTAGCGTGTAGCATTTCTTGCTTTTTTATACGCTTGCTTGTCAGCATACATATGCTCATCGGCAATCTTTAAAAGTGTCTTTAAGTCCTCTCCGTCCGTTGGGAAAGTAGCCGCTCCAATACTTGCTGAAATAGCAAGTGTTTTCCCATTTATCACAAAGGGTTTCTTCGACAAGGAAGCCACACGCTTAGTAACCTCTTTTATAGAGTCGTTTGTTTTTAAATTTGGGATAATAACTACAAATTCATCACCACCTACTCTATAAATGGTGCCATCACTTTTTATATTTCCTTGCAAGCGCTTTACGTATGCAATAAGCAAACGGTCACCCATTTCATGACCATGGGTATCATTTACTGGTTTAAACTCATTAAGGTCGATATAAAAAAGTGTAAAACCTGGTGTGTTTGAAAAGTGTTTGGGTTTTATATAACTTTCCAAAAGTCGCCTGTTTAACGCCCCTGTTAATAAATCATTGTTAAGCCTTCGCTCTACACGCTTCAAAACAAAGTATATTGCTGTTGCAAGCAGTAAAAGCGTTGCACATCTCAATAAAAAAATTACCCAGGCTTCTGTAATATCACTTTCTCGATACATTGACATTGACCAATTATTGTCACCAATAACAATTGGCTTAGTTATTGCAAATTCTTTATTAAACCTAGAAGTTGCAGCAAACACTATGTCTTCGCCCTTGTACTGGGCAATAATTTCGTACTGATACCCAAGATTTTCTAATTCAAATACCCCTGTATCATTCAAGGCATCAGGAACGGGAAGCACTATTGCTATAAAGCCCCAAAAATATGAACCTTCTTCGTTTTCTAGATATAATGGGTTACGAATTGCAAGTCCTTTTGAGCCTTGCATTAAAGAAAATGGACCAGAAATAACAATCTCATTTTTTTCCATAGCCATTTGAGCTTCAACCGCTGTCGACTCTGAACTTAGAACATCATGGCCAATAGTTTGCTCGTTGCCCAACAATGGATAAGCATACTGTACTATGCCATTTGGCATAGCTTGTATAACGACATAATTGATTCCTTCTCCTACTGCATGAGCAAGAGCATTAAATCCCTCAAACTCAAGCTCACCTTTTCCTGCGCTGGTTACTTCTTTTAATACCTCTGTAGCATAAACAGCACGCTGTATTTGGTTGCTAATACGTTCGCAGTGTAAAGACAAAACACTCCCAAGCCTTTCTACCCTAGATTCCTTGTCGTTGCGAGAAATTATAATAATCACCGCAAGACCTACAATAAGGAGTGCAATGTATATTTTTTTTGCAAGGGTCATATTTATTCCTTTTTAGACAAACACTACTATACATTGTAAGGCCCCCTTCCGGGCTTGTCAAGATGCAAAAAAGGTGTTGTATGCAATTTGTTTTAAGCAAAGTTATTTACTACAATGACAATATATTGTATAATGTTGTAAATAATTACATACTATGTGGTTGCTTGTATAACTTTGGCTCTGTAAAACCTTTATCATTACAAATCGACATCTTTGCCAAATTCACTACCATGTTTTTATAGGAGTTTTTGTGGAAACAGGAAATGTAGTTCTTCAACAAATGTTAAACGGGATATCTCTCGGCAGTATTTATGCCCTCATCGCTTTAGGGTATACAATGGTATACGGAATTGTAAAGCTAATCAATTTTGCTCATGGTGACATACTAATGGTTGGAGCTTATTCTGGCTATTTTGTAATGCGCACTATGGGAGCAAGCCCCATGTCTATGATGGTTGCCTTTTTATTTTCAATGATTGTTTGTGCATTATTAGCAGGTCTCATAGAACGATTCGCCTATAGACCATTAAGAAATGCGCCAAGACTTAATTCGCTTATAACCGCAATTGCTGTTTCTTTAATATTGCAAAATGGGGCTAGAATTTTACCGTTTATTGGGCCCAACCCAAGGCAGTACCCTGCAATTGAAACAGTTAATATTAGCATAGGCCCTCTTTCAGTTTCAAATATTCAGCTTATCGTAATAATTCTTTCCGCTGTTCTTATGATTGTTCTCAATTATATTATTAATTATACAAAAACAGGAAAAGCAATGAGAGCTGTTTCATATGATATGAGCGCGGCAAGCTTAATGGGTATATCAGTAAATAAAACAATTGTTTTTACCTTTGCGCTTGGGGCTGTCTTAGCTGCTGCAGGGGGAATCCTCTATGCAAGTGCCTATCCACAAATTGACCCTGTTATGGGGACAATGCCTGGGCTAAAAGCTTTTGTTGCAGCCGTACTTGGTGGAATAGGATCTGTACCTGGCGCTATGCTCGGAGGATATATCTTGGGCATAGGAGAAACCCTCACAAAGGGTTTTATTTCATCCCAATATGCAGATGCCATTTCATTTTCTCTTTTAATAATAATTCTTCTCGTTAAGCCCACTGGTATTATGGGCAAAAAAATACGGGAAAAGGTGTAGTGATGAATAAAACATTAAAAAACATGCTCATTCCAACCATTTTTGCATTACTAGCAATTTTTATTCCTGGAATACTAATTCAGAATTTTATAATTGATGCCTATACCGCACAAATTCTCACCCTAGCTGCTATTAATACTATTATGGCAATAAGTGTAAACATTATATGCGGAATAACAGGCCAGCTATCGCTCGGGCAAGCGGGCTTTATGGCAATAGGTGCTTACAGCTGTATTATATTCACCCAGAACCTTGGCATTCCAATGTACATTAGTATCATACTCGCAGGATTATTTACCGCGTTTACAAGTGTACTCATTGGTTTTCCAACCCTAAAGCTTAAGGGAGACTATCTAGCCATTGTTACCCTCGGCTTTGGAGAAATTATTAGAGTACTTCTTGTAAACTTTAAAGATTTAACAGGCGGACCAAATGGAATTCGATTTGAAGACCCAGCCGCAGTTACAATGACTCTTTATGCAGATGTTGCATGGTATGTAATTATTTGTGCACTTGTACTAATTATAGTTTTACTACAAAATTTTCTACGCTCAACGTATGGTAGAGCAATACTCGCAGTGAGAGAAGATGAGACGGCAGCCGCCTCTTCTGGAATTGGAGTCTTTCGCTACAAGATGACTGGATTTGTTATTGCATCTTTTGTTGCAGGAATCGGAGGCGCATTATATGCACCATTTTTAAGTTTTATTAAGCCAGATCTTGCATCATTTAATAGAAGTATTGAGTATTTAATATTTGTTGTTTTGGGTGGAATGGGATCAATTACAGGCTCCGTTATTGCAGCTTTTGTGCTTACTTTTTTACAAGAAGTATTGCGCTTTTTACAAGACTTTAGACTTATTATTTACCCAATTATTCTCATCTTAGTAATGCTTTTTAGACCTCAAGGCCTATTGGGCATGAAAGAATTATCTTTTGTATTACTTTGGGAAAAAGCTTGTGCATTTATAGCTACAAAAAAGCCCGCCAAAGAAGCCAGCAAAAAAACAACAAAAAAAGAGGGAAAAAATGGAAAATAAAAATCTTCTTCTACAAGCACATATTTCAATTGTTTTTGGTGGTTTAAGGGCTGTTGATAATTTTGCTTGCGAATTACATAAGGGAGAGCTTGTAGGGCTCATAGGCCCAAATGGTGCAGGAAAGACAACCGTTTTTAACATGCTTTCCGGGGTATATAAACCAACAGAAGGTGAAATATCTTTCTGGGGAAAAAATAACCGCGTATACCGCGCAGGAAAAATGTCATCAAATAAATTGAATGAAATTGGAATAGCCCGAACATTCCAAAACATCCGCTTGTTTAACAACCTAACAGTTGCCGATAATATTCGAATCGCCTTACACAAAAATCGCAAGGTTAATCCTTTTGATGTGCTTTTCCGAACTCCAAAGTTTAGAAAAGATGAAAAACGAATGACCGATAGAGTCGAAAAACTTTTAACCCTTTTCAAAATGCCTGAAAAAGCAGAAGAGCTTGCAAAAAATCTTCCGTATGGAGAACAGCGAAAACTCGAAATATGCAGAGCCTTAGCAGGAAAACCAACGCTCCTACTTTTAGATGAACCCGCTGCTGGTATGAACCCGCAAGAGACTCGGGAGCTCATGGAATTAATTGCTTTTATTAGAAAAGAGTTTGATGTAACAATACTACTCATTGAGCATGACATGCATTTAGTAATGGGTATTTGCGAAAGACTTATCGTTTTAGATTATGGGAGAGTCATTGCGGAAGGTTTGCCTCAAGATATTCAAAAAAACCCTGATGTAATTAAAGCATACTTAGGAGAGGAGGCAGTAATCGATGCTTAACGTAAAAGACTTAACCGTTCATTATGGTGCAATCCAAGCATTAAGAGGGATCTCTTTTGAAGTCAACAAGGGTGAAATAATAACTCTTATTGGCTCAAACGGCGCAGGAAAAACTACAACGCTGCATGCAATATCAAATATTACAAAAAAAACATCTGGAATAATCGAGTTTAAGGGAAATGATATATCAGCAGTTTCTCCAGATGAAATTGTACGTTCTGGTTTAATTCAGGTTCCAGAGGGAAGACGTATTTTTGCAAACATGAGTGTAAAAGAAAACCTAGAAATGGGTGCCTATACTCGAAAAGATAAGGTAGAAATAAAGCAGGATATGGAAAAAGTATTTGAGTTATTTCCTCGCCTAAAAGAGCGCATAAAACAAGTTGGGGGAACTTTATCTGGTGGGGAGCAGCAAATGCTTGCAATGGGAAGAGCTATAATGTCAAAACCCGACCTTTTATTGCTTGATGAACCTTCAATGGGACTTGCGCCAATTCTTGTAGATGAAATATTTTCAATAATTGTTGAAATAAATAAAATAGGAACAACTATTTTGCTTGTAGAACAAAATGCTTTTAAGGCCTTAGCCATTGCACAAAGAGCGTATGTTTTAGAAACAGGAACAGTCATTAAGAGCGATAAGGCCTCAGTATTAATGAATGATGACAGTGTAAAAGCCGCTTACTTGGGTGGATAAAATTAACATTGACAACACGGTATAGTAGGTGTACAATTAATTTATATATAATAGAGTAAAGTGAGGTTCAAATGATTATAGAAACTATTATGAAGCGAAACCCTGTGTATGTTACACCTGATATGTCTTTAACAGAAGTGCGAGAAATTATGTCAAAAGAAGGAATTGAAAAAATTCCTGTACTTGATGATGACTCAAATTTGGTGGGAATTATAACAAAAAAAGACCTCATGAAAGCTGACCCTTCTTCTGCTACAACTTTAGATATGTATGAAATAAGCTATCTACTTTCAAAGATAAAAGTAAAAAAAATCATGACCAAAGATGTACTTTTTGTACAAGACACAGAAGTTATTGAAGAAGCTGCGCGCATTATGGCAGATAAAAATGTTGGGTGCCTACCTGTTATGAGAGACAGTACCGTTGTAGGTATGGTTACCGAAACAGACCTTTTTCATGCAATGACCGAAATGTTTGGAGCCTGGCACAAAGGGGTGCGTATAACTTTTGAATTAGATGAAAAACCAGGACAAATAGCAAAGCTTGCACAAGCTATTGCAAGTAATAATGGGAACATTGTATCTCTCATAACAAGTGACGGCGTTGATGTAAAGCACAAGCGTTGCACCTGCAAAACTGTTGGAATCAGCATAGATGAATTAAAAAAAATCATGAACGAAATGAATGCCATTGTTGAAGATATACGTTAAAATCAAAGCTGCACTCCATGTAAAACACATTAGTGCTAGATATACCTTAATAATATGAGAGAAAAAATAATATACGATGGCATAGATGCCTTTTTACGAAGCAACAGGGGTGTATTCTCGATACAAACTCTAAATAAAGTCTTTCGCTCCCTTAACTTTGACTCTTCAGATATTGATATAAGCTCTTATATAAAGTCCCACCCTCTAGTGTTTCAAATTGATACAAATAGCTTTATTTCAAGAGCATCAGTTTTTACTGATTCATATTTTAGCATAAAGCCAACAAAAACAGAAATTGCTAATGGTATATTAATTCCAGGGCACCGCTGCCTGCCATTTATTGACCCAGAAAGATACCCCCACGAAATTAATTTTTCATACAATTCAATGCCACTTTTAAAAAAGCAGGTTAACCTCCCTTTGCCTGACATCATGGATACTTATTTTTTATACGGGGAAGAATACATACCTCAACTATTTGCATCGGACCCTGCAAATGCACACATTGATTTTATTAAAACTGATTACACAATACCAAATTTTGTTGATATTACTGTAATCGACATGCTCGACTTGTATTCAAGCCTCAATTTTCAGTATGGTGATCGGCTAACAGCAAGAATCATCAACTGGGAAAGCTGCACGGTTGATTTTATCGCGCAAAAGGCAGTTCGTTCTACACCCTTTGAAATAACTGCAGACGATGAGTTGCGAGAACAATGGTTTAACGCATTAGAAACTTCGCTTTTAAAAACACTTTCTGAGTATGGACCTCTTTCGAGTATTGAGGAGCAACTTGCATATACTTTTTATACCAACAAAGATAGTTTATGCACTGGAGTTTGCTGCTCCACTGAAGAATATATGGCCCAAGAGAGATCTGTTTGCATTGAATATTATGGCGTAGAAAGCAGACTGTGGACAAAAGGGGAAGAAATCCCCGCAGTAGGTTCGTGGAATGAAGGAATAAAAGACTTAGACGAGCTTGTAAATACACTCTACGATGAAATAGGCATTCCAATTCCGTTTTATATGCTCGATGCATATATTTTTGATTCCTTGTATCGAAAAGAAAAAAGCTTTTTGGCTATCTATGAGCGTATGATTCCTAAAAAAAGCCCATTAGATGAAGATCATAAATCAACTTTTTTGTTGCACATTAAAGAACGATATGATAAACTAGAAAAAAAATATAATCGCTTTTTAGATTTTGAAAAAGGAAAGGTTCGCTCAATATCGCTTGAGTTATATTCTGATTTAGTGCAGTTGATTTGTGAGTTAGACTCGTGCGGAATCCCAGTAGCATCTTTGCCTCAACAGCAACTTGTTATTGTGTCTCAGCTTTTTTCACACACAACTAAATTTCTGGAAGCCTTTATGACAGAGTCTAGTCTATCTAAAGAGGACTTAGAAATGATTCAAACGTCCCTAGATGGAATGCTAGAAAGTTTTGATGAAGTTTCTTCAGAGCTCACCACTGCAATGGGAAAAAGCAATAAAAGCGGCTTTACAATTATATAAATAAAATAGTTACACAGTTGCTATAAAAAATAGGAGAAAAAAATGAACAAAAAAGCACTTGAAGCTGTAGCCTTATCGGTTCGAAGCTTATCAATGGATGCAATTCAAAAGGCAAATTCAGGCCACCCTGGTCTACCACTAGGAGCAGCAGAACTCGCAGCTGTTCTTTATGGTGAAGTCATGAAACATAACCCAAAAAATTCAAAATGGGTGGACCGCGATCGTTTTATATTATCAGCCGGGCATGGCTCAATGTTAAATTATTCTATCTTGCATCTTTCAGGATACAATGTTTCTCTAGATGACATTAAGTCTTTTCGACAAGCTCACTCAAAATGTGCAGGGCATCCTGAATATGGAATGACCGATGGAGTTGAGGCAACAACAGGACCTCTTGGACAAGGAATTGCAATGGCTGTTGGTATGGCTCTTGCAGAAAGCATGTTAGCTGCAAAATTTAACACAAAAACTCATACCATAGTAGACCACTA
Source organism: uncultured Treponemataceae bacterium (assembly GCA_964369735.1). Lineage (GTDB taxonomy): Bacteria > Spirochaetota > Spirochaetia > Treponematales > Treponemataceae > CAYJFX01. The sequence continues at coordinate 16,830 of CAYJFX010000010.1, read as the reverse complement.
TACATATACGATGGTAGGAGAAGGTTGTTTGATGGAAGGTATTTCATCAGAAGCAAGCAGTTTTGCAGGCACAATGAAACTTGGAAAGCTTATAGCCTTTTATGATAAAAATCATATTTCTATTGATGGTTCTACAGATATCACTTTCACTGAAGATGTTGCAAAACGCTATGAATCTTATGGATGGCAAGTACTAAAAGGGTCTATGTATAATATTGAAGAAATCATTTCCCTTATTGAAAAAGCAAAAGCAGATGAGCGACCAAGCTTAATAATGCTAGAGTCTGTAATTGGAAAAGGCGCTCCAACTGTTGCAGGGAAAGCTAGCGCACACGGCGCTCCTCTTGGAAAAGAAGGCATTGAAGCTGCAAAAAAAGAACTTGGGATTCCCACGGATACAGAATTCTACGTTGCACCTGAAGCATATACCTATTTTGAAGAAAAAGCAAAGGACTTTTCAAAAGCCCAAGCGGACTGGACTGAAACCTTTGATGCATGGAAAAAAGAGAACATAGAACTTGCAAAAGAATGGGACGCCTTTCACAGTGGAAAAGCCTGTGGTAGCGTAACACTTCCAGAATACAAAGAAGGAGATTCGCTTGCAACAAGAAATGCATCTGGAACTGCACTTTTAGAATTTAGCAAAGTATATAAGAATATTGCTGGTGGTGCTGCAGACTTACAAGGACCGAATGTAACAAAAATTGCGGATACAACAGATTATAGTGCTAAAACCCCTGAAGGGCGGTATGTTCGCTGGGGAATTAGAGAATTTGCTATGGCCGCCATGTGTAATGGGATGCAGTTACACGGTGGCTTGCGTGCTTTTTGTGCGACATTCATGGTCTTCGTTGACTACATGAGGCCTGCACTTCGCCTTTCTGCCCTCATGAAACAACCAGTAATTTATGTACTCACGCATGATTCAATTTTTGTTGGTGAAGATGGCCCAACTCATCAACCAATTGAAACGCTTGCAAGTTTACGATGCATTCCAAATGTATCAGTTATACGACCAGGCGATGCAGAAGAAGCAAATCTAGCTTGGGAAATGGCATTAGAAAGCACTGAAACTCCTGTTTGCTTAGGCTTTAGCCGCCAAAACATAACAGTATATGCAAAAGATGACCCTGATTGGAAAAACACGGCTAAATGTGGTGCATACGTTGTGCAAAAAGGCTCTGAGAAACCAGATATCACTGTTTTAGCGACCGGCTCTGAAGTTTCACTAGCGCTAGAAGCTACAAAGCTCGTAACCGGAAAAAACATCCGTGTAGTTTCTATTTTGGATAGGGAATTATTTTCTAGACAGGACGAAATACTGCAAAAAACAATTATAGGCGAAGGCCGTGTGGTTGTTGCTGAAGCGGCCTCTAAAATGGGATGGGAAGGATTTGTTTCTTGTAAAGAAGATTTATTTTGCATTGACCGTTTTGGAGAATCAGCTCCAGGTGCAGAAGTTGCTAAAATGCTTGGCTACACAGCCGAAAGCTTAGCAAAAGTTCTTGCTAGGTAATAGAGCCTTAGCGTTATACCACCTGCAAGGTAAAACCTTTACAGGTGGTATAAAAGAGGGATAAATAAGATTTACTTTTTATGCATATTGATATATAATATATATATGCAGCTTTGGTAATTCCAATGGAAAACGAAAATGTATGCACTGCTAGTTAAGTCAATATCTGAATTTTCAGGTTGAATATAAACAGTAGGCTTATCACTAATGTAATCTTATAATTAAAGCTAGTGTATTAATAGCATTCCAAATATTTATAATTTCTATTAGGTGTTAAAATGGAAAGTGAAAACAAAAATCAATATGACTTTGATGCTACTGTATTACCTTTTCTAAGTAGTGATGATAAGCATAGCAGGATGAGTAAGCTAATTCCCCTAAAATATCATATAGCTGAATCCCTAAAAGCATTGATAACTGAAGGGGCGTGGGATGCGGGAACCCCAATACCAAGTGAATCTGAATTATGCAAACAATATAATGTTAGCAGAACTACAGTTTTAGCTGCTTTACAAATATTGCAATCTGAGTCTCTCATTTACCGCAGACAAGGAAAGGGAACATATATATCTAAAAGTAGAATAGAAAGAGATTTGTCATCGTCAGAAACTTTTTTTGGTGCTGTTAATGCTCGAAAAAAAGTAAATTCTGAAACACAGATCTTACAAATTAAAACTATTCTAGCAGATGTTGCTGTTTGCGATTTACTTGAAATAGAGCCTAACACAAAAATTGTATATTTAAAAAGACTTAGAATCTTGGAAAGTGCACCAATTGCTATTACTTGGTCATTTTTGAAGTGGGAAATTGGGAAAAGTCTGTTATCTACCCCGCTAGAAAATAATTTTTCTATCTATAAGTATATTCAAGAAAAACTCTACCGAAAGCCTATCCCTAGTAGTATGAAGCTTACATTAGAGAAAGTATATGATACAAATGCTAGATTATTAGAAGTTGAAGATGGATATACCTGTTGTAAGACAGTGTCAACATCTTCAATAAACAATGAAGTATTTGAAGTTGCACACACATTAATGAATGCATCAAATTTTGAGTTCGTTATTAACAAAATAAATCTAAAAGAGTAATATTATACTTAAAGCGCTCGATAGAGCGCTAAGAAAAGCCCTAACCTTTTACTCCTCCTAACATCAACCCAGAAACAAGATGCTTTTGGATAAAAAAGATCAGAATTGCTGGAGGCAAAATCAGTAAAGAGGCAATGGCAGCAACTTGTCCCCACTGGACGACATATTCCCCTACATACTGAGATGCCTCAACAGAAAGCACTCTTGTTCGTGTAGGAGCTAAGATTAGTGCATAGAAAAAGTGATTCCACGCACCTGTAGCATTGTAAACACAAGTTACAATCATTCCAGATTTCGCTAAAGGTAATGATATTTGTAAAAAGGACATAAATCTGGAGCAGCCGTCAACCTTTGCTGCCTCCTCTATTTCTTTTGGAATTCCCGAAAAGAATGGTATTAAAAGCCAAATCGTATTAGGTAATAAAAAGCCGACATAGGCTAATGTTAATCCTTGTATGGTGTCAAGAATCTGTAATTTTGAAAACATAATAAATAGGGGTAACCCTAGCACAATGGAAGGAAGCACCCGCATTATCAAAACTCCATACAAAGCTAGCTTGCCTCCAGTTTTGAACTTTGCAATGCTGTGCCCTGCCATAGCGCCAACACACTGTGTTAAGAGTGTAGCAAAAACACTAATTACAACTGTATTAAAAATCACATTTATAAAATTCCTTGCACTCAGTATTTCTTTGTAGTTGTCCAGTGTTGGAGCGAAGAAAATTTTTGGTGGCAAGGAAAATACATCTCTACCTGTTTTTAGAGAAGTCGAAATCATATAAACAGGGGGCAAAATAAGTAAAATTACCAGTACCACTGCGAAAACATATGCTATTGTATTCTTATAATACTTTTTACCAAACGTTAAATCAACCATTTGTATCCTCACTTAAAGTTTTAATTAACCCACTTGCAAATACTAGTGTAATAATTGTAAGAATTATTGCCAATGTTGCGCCCATTGAAAAGTTTTGGCTTTCGAAAGACGTAAGGTATAACTGCAGTGAAAAAACGCGAGTAGCAGCACCTGGTCCACCCTGCGTTAAAGTATAAATTACATCAAATTCTCTAAACGCATCTATTGCTCGCAACATAATCACAGTAAGCAAAACTTGCTTCATTTCGGGAATGGTTATCATAATCAGACTTTGAAATTTATTGGCACCATCTATCTCAGCGGCTTCAAAGTGTTCTTGAGGTAGTGAGCTGAGTCCTCCCAGCAATACTAATATCACAAAAGAAACACCCCACCAAATTTGCACAATGCACACAGAAATAAAAGCAGTTGTTGAAGTTGATAACCATGCAATTGGTTCAATTCCAATACATCCAAGCAAATAATTAATTACTCCCCACTGGTTATTTAGCAAAATTCTCCAAAAAAGACCAACGGCTACGGGGGTCATCATCATCGGAAGCAATACTGTTACAGTAAGTAATCCCTTAGCTCTCAATTTTGTATTAAGTGTTAGCGCTCCTAAAAAACCAAGAACCACTTGTCCTAGAACAGTTATAATCATGAAGAGAAGAGTTCTTAGCAGGGAACTTAGCGTAGAGGAGTCTGTTAAAGCTCTTAGGTAATTCGATAGACCAACAAACTCCCAATTTTTTGAATTAAAATTTAGCATATTTACTTTGTGTAAGCTCAAATTTACATTGAAAAATATTGGATACACTATCAGTCCGCAAAGAATAATCATAGCAGGCAAAAGAAATAATATGCCTAAATGAGAATCAAACCAATTTAATAATTTATTTTCTTTCATTTTTTATCTCCTTATATTTTTATGTACGGAACAGCGCTGTAGTTTTCTAATGCAAATTTTTTGCTTATAACTTTTCTTTTTTCAGCAGATACAGTTTCTATGGCTTTACCTGCGACAACAGTTGCAATCCTTACACTGTTTATCAGAGAATTGCTTTCTGAGTAGTATGCGGCATTAAATGATCCACAGAAAGAATCTCCCGCTCCCGTCAAATCATTTCGGTGAGTAGGAAATATACCAACTTTATACAAATCTTTCGTTTCTGCATCATAGACCAGAGACCCATCTTGTCCGTTCTTACAAACTACAGATACACCACAATCTCTTATTAATTTTTTCATGGCCTCATATAGTTCTAGGTCTGGATAAATCCAAGACAACTCTTTTTTGCTTGGCATAAATACAGAAACCATGTTTAAGATATCAATTACTTCATCATATTTCAGCTTTTTTAGATATGCGCCAGGGTCCAGTGTGATTAGAGAAAAGCCTTTTTTTAGAAAACTATAATGGGACTCAAAATTTGTTGGCGCCAGATGAACAGATTTTACATCCCAAGAAGCATCTAGCGATTCAGAGTCAACTGCAAACTCACTTCTAAAATTTGAGTAAGTATATTGATTTTCTATCACATTAGTTTTTATAAAAGCAACATCCTCATCTGTTAAGTTTGTTGTTCTAAATTCAAAATCCTTATCTAAAAATAAATTATCTATTCTGTCTCCATTTTCTTCATAAATAAACAACTCCTCATAATTCACTTCTACATCAACTACCTTGATACTAGAAGTCTCAACTCCAGCTTCGCCGAAAAGCTCTAAGTACTTACTGGGAAAGTTTGAAGGAACACAGGTGAGGAGGGCAACATTTTCATTCAAGATACTTGCTGCAATTCCCGAATGAAAACAATTTCCACCACAAACATGAGGGTAAAAAGTGCGACTGGGTGTAATAATATTATCAATACTTGAATTTCCTACTGTAACAAGATTTACTACCATATCAATGCTCCGTGGGATATCCCAACTTACGATTAAATTTTTCAATTGCTAAATGGTATGCCAGTAAGTGAGCCGGAATACAAGCTATCATCGGCAGCAAGCATTCTTCAACAAAAGGAATTTCACAAATTAAATCAGAAACCCCTCTAATCTCTTGTGGAATACTTGATCCAATTGAAATAATTTTCCCTCCATCATAGGCACCAACTAGTGCGGTATCGATTTCACGATCTAGAGAGGTAACATTTGAACAAATTAAAACTAAAATATCAGACTCTTTTAAAGTTCTATAGTGGTGAAACTCTTCTAACGGAAAAGCACTTGCATGCATTGGACACAGTTCTTTTATTTTTGCCGCAGATATTTGCGCAGCAGAATAATTTGGCCCAGCACCTGTTGCTTGTATGTAGAGAGAGGACGCAAAATCACTTATACTTCCCTTTATCTTCAAGTCATTCTCAAAAATAACTTTTTCCATTAAGGTCGGCATTTCTTCAAGTCTCGCAAGCACGGCAGATGATAGGTCAGAATTAATCTTTTTATTAAAACTTAGCATGGCAAACAAGTAAGCGATTGCACCCATCGCAGATGTAGTTGCTTGAGTTGGCCATCCCCTTCGGACAGCTTGTATTAATAAGCCAAAATCAAAATCAAGCAATATACTAGAATTTACTGTATTACTAATTCCAACAGTGTAAGCACCTTTTTTTGCTGCCATTTTCAAAGAGTTTACCACGGTCATAGTTGTGCCAGAGGAACTTTGCCCAATAACAATTGTATGAGGGTCAATATTTTTACAGTAGTATTTTTCAAACTCAAAAGCTTCGAAGCTTAAGCATGGACACCCCATCAAGTCTTCAATTAAACAGATAAGGCCATTCCCAACGAACCAAGAGTCACCACACCCTAAAAAAATTATTTTATGGATATCTTTTTTTTCTAAGTCTACAAAAAACTGCTCGCTATTCTCTCGCGTATAGTTAATCGTTTTAGAAAAATTTCTAGGTTGCTCAATTAATTCTTCATATGTTAGCTCAACTCTTCTTCTTCTATTCACATCATCAAAAGTGTCTAAAGAAGGCTCTTTTGCTTTTGCGGATGGTCTTTGCATATTAGGATCTTTCATTTTCTTACCTGTAAAATAGCAGTTTACTTTTCTGCAAACTGCTATTTTAATATCTCCATGTATTAAAGATTTTCTTTTATTTCTTTTTCAGCATTTGCAAAAGCTTCATGAACTGAGATATCTTCATTTAACGCCAAGCTTGCCCATTTATTAAAAATATCCCTAATAATTGCTGACTCTGCAACTCTAATGCTACCCACACCGCTTTTCATAGCTTCAAATAGCTCTGGGTACCAAGGACGTTCTTCAAAGTATTTAGAGTTTGAGAGAATAGAAGATCGTGGGCTTGCCCCTCCAAAATCACTATACACTAAGCCCCCTTCCTTTCCTGTAACCCAAAGAAGAAAGTCCACCGTACCTTGAACATTTTTTGCCTTTGAATTTACCATAACGCCAAGAGGATTGATTCTTGTAAAAGAACCATAAGGACCCGCTGGTTGTTTACTGTATTCTAATAATCCTGCGACCTTTGGCGAATCTTCTTTCGATACCAGCACTGGCATTCCAGCAGTAAAAAATGAAGCAGAGGCCACAATGCCTTCTTGTAATGCAGTTAATAACTCGGGGTAATCCCAAGCTGTGATATCTGGAGGAGTTATCTTATCGATATTGCGCATATCAATAAGCGTTTTATATGCATCGATTACATTTGAACTATTCACAGTAATGTCGCCACTTTCATTTACCAATTCTCCACCATAAGACTTCATGATACCTTGAAAGGTTCCTTCTAAAACACCTGGTGCTGCAGCATAAGCATAACCATAGTCTGTTGTTGAGTTCGGGTTTATAGACTTTGTATTATCTTTTGCCATTTCTATTAAATCATCCCATGTCTCTGGTGCTTCGCCGAATAAGTCTGTTCTATATACTAAAGACTCAGAAGATATATCAGAAGGGAACATGTACCATTTGCCATTATATTGCATTTCACCTACAATTACATCTTGAAAATCGCTTACATCATACAGTGGGGATGACTCAATATACTCACTGACATCTAACAAGTGGCCACTTGCTGCTAGTGTAGGGATAACAAAAGAGACATCAAGTACTGCGTCCAAGTCTGTACTACCAGCTAGAAGAGCAGTATTATATGCATTTCTATAACCACTTCGTCCTTGAATGACTACATTAACCTGTTTTCCAGTCTCTTCATAGTATACTTCAGCGGCTTTCATTAGCGCTTCGCCTTCAGGGCCCGCTTTCGCCCAAATGACAGGGGTGGAGTCTTGCTCATTGCTACCACCAGCAAATATTGCCCCTATACAAAGAAACAATAACACATTTACAAATAAAAACTTTTTTTTCATATATGCCTCCTATTTAGCTTATAATGTCATCATACTATATAAATATTGCTAAGTCAAGAAAAAAATATAAAAAAGGGTGAATTTTTCAATAAATTGACGAAAATTACTTGCAAAATACAGTTATATATGATAACATATAACTACAAGTTGATTTCACTTGTATTTTTAAAACATCAAACTACTGTTAAGGAAGGTACATTATGCAAAAGTTACAATTAGATAAAACCAAAAAGTTATTATTAGGAGCCATTCACCTGCCCTCCTTTATTGGGAAAAGTCAAACTGAATTACGAGCCATAGAAACAAAGACCCTTGAAAATGCATTAATCTTTGAAAAAGGAGGTTTTGACGGTGTTTTTATTCAAGACCAAACAATAGGAGCTACAAACTTTGACTCGATTTGCAATCTCACAGGCGTAACCCGTTTTGTTACCCAGAATACTCATACAATAAAAATTGGCTCCCAAATGGAATGTGACGATGCCAAGTCAATCTTAGCGGTTGCAAAAGCAAGCAATGCAAGCTTTGTTAGAATAAAAACTTACGTTGGGACAATGATTAAAAGCTGTGGTCTAGTTCATGGGCAAGGCAATGATGCTTTGAAATACAAAGTAGAAAACAATATCGACGCAACAATTCTTTGTGATATTTTTGATCGCTGTGGGACACCCCTTGGTGAGACTTCTATGATTGAGGCATGCAAAATGGCTCTTAACTTAGGAGCAGAAGGGCTAGTTATAACTGGCAAAAGCTATGAAGACACCCTTGAAATGATTAAAGCAATAAAAAAAGAAATCCCTTCCTCATTCATACTTTGTGGCGGAAGTGTGACAAATAATAATGTACAAGAGGTTCTTTCAATATGTGATGGCGCGATAGTTAGTTCTTGTCTAAAAGATGAAAAGAATAGTTCAATATGGAGCTTAGAGAAAATAAGGGAATTTGTAAACTGTGCGAACCACTAAGAGCCAGCTTTTTATTTTCTCAATCTTATTGTTAGGTGGAATTTGTTTTTTTATCAACAACCATATTTTAACAATTACAATCCCCCTTTACAGCCTGCACTTAGGATTAGATTTAAGCCTGATAGGTTATATTAATTCTGCCATGGGTGGAATGATAATTATTCTTAAATTCCTCACTCCACAAATTTTTAAAAAGTATAACATAAAAACCATTGTTATATTTTCATATATACTACTTATTATTATTAGTTGCGTATTCTTGTTCGCAACAGACGGTTTCTTCTTCATCATTTTTCGCACGTTATATGGAATCCCGTTTGCTCTATTCCCTTTTTTTTACTTATTATTAATAAAAAAAATATCTCTCAAACCCGAGCAGATTGTAAAGCATACCAGCATTGCTGGCCTTGCTATGCCAACATCAATGATATTATCGCCTATAATCGCAGAAGCATTAATAGAGAAAGATCTTTATCAAATAGCTTTTTTCTTAGCCCTTGCCTCGAGCATTCTTAGTTTTGTCTTCCTTGCAATTTGTATTAATTTTATCCGTAATACTGATGAATCTCCAACTGAGAAAAAAAATAAAGTCAAAATAAAAGATGTATACATACATATCAAAGGTCTCATCCTCCCACTTGTTATTTTTTCATACTTAGGAGCACTAGACATGATGGTGCTAAACTACTTTCCTGCAATTGCACAAAATACAAGCAGCCTCTTTTCTCACTATTTTGTACTTTTTTCAATTGCAATGATTATTACTCAAATATATATGTACAAAAACAAAACGAATTTACAAAATTCTCTTCGGCTTGGCTACTTTTTTTTATCTATATCACAGCTTCTAATTTATGCCTCTTACTTTAACTATTATTACTCATTCTCAACATTATCAGCTATTCTTTTTGGCTGTGGTTTTGGGTTAGTAGAAACAAATACAAACTCTTTAATCCTAATTAAGTCTGATGCTAAAAGCTATAATTACCTAATGGCTGCCCAACAACTTATCATTACCTTTGGGAGAACTGTAACCCCATACCTAATAAGCTCTTTTGCAAGTAATCTAGAATCAATTGTAAACACCTTTTTTGCATGCACTATAATAGGGATTGTTCCCATAGCTTTTCTTACCATTTGGAAAAAAAATAACTAATATTTTAATTTTCTATACCCGCCAGGTGCAGAAGTTGCTAAAATGCTTGGCTACACAGCCGAAAGCTTAGCAAAAGTTCTTGCTAGGTAATAGAGCTTAATAAAAAAGGTGTATGATTTTTTCATACACCTTTTTTTGTGTTTTATTGATTTAATTTACCAAATGCATGGTAACCCACTTATTATTCTGAATCGTAATTTATTAGTGTTCGCACCTTAGTTGGTGCAAGCACTTTTTCATGATTTAGAAAAGGTAAGCCCACAACCCCAAAAAACTCTGCAACGCTAGCTCCTGCTTCTTCAAGTATTGTCTTCGCAGCGTTTAATGTTCCGCCCGTAGCTATAAGATCATCAATAACTAAAATGCGTTGCCCTTTTTGAATATCACTTTTGTGTATTTCAACTTCGGCTTCTCCGTACTCAAGCTGGTACTTACAAGACCAAACTTCACCAGGTAGCTTTCCTTTTTTTCGAATGAGAATTAAAGGAATGCCAAGCCTATCGGCTAAAGGAGCAGCAAATAAAAAACCTCGAGATTCAATTCCCGCAACGGCATCTACCTTTATTTCTTTGTAAATTTCTACAGCACAATCAAGACAGTAGCGAAAGGCATCAGGATTCACTAAAATTCCTGTGATATCGTAAAACAAAATTCCTTCATGAGGAAAATTAGGCACACGTCTAATGGCCTTATCAATAATTGAAGTATCCATGAGTTCATTTTACCCTAAAGACTCCTTTTTTTCAAGTAGTTTTATATGTAAATATTTAATTTTGACAAACAGAGAAAAAGGGTTCGGTAATCCTACAGTTCGTAATAGAACTATCTATAATTTCACTTGTATTTTTTTAAAGTATGCTATATAATTTAAGAGAGTTATTAAAAAACAATGGGAAAAAAGGTGAACGAAAAAAAAACGAATGCCACCGAACAAATAAAAAATCTTCAAGAACAGATAAAAATTCTCAAACACATTAATAATGAGAATGCAAACCTTATTAAACACGATTCTACAGACCCCCTTACAGGACTTCTTAACAAGGATGCTTTTTTTAGAGAAACAAAGCAACTACTTGCACAGCATCCATCAGAGCAGTTTATTTTTATACGCTATGATATTGATAAATTTCAAGCTATTAATTCACTGTTTGGTTATGATGAAGGAGATAGACTTTTACAATATTGCGCAAAAGAAATAAGTATTACAAAAACTGTTATTAAAGAATGTGTAGTAGGCAGAATTGATGCAGATATATTTTGTCTTTGTGTAAGATATGACCCCGCCATAGACTTAACACCGTCCCTTGAAATAACTGAAAATTTTTTAGAAAATTTTAGGGAGGACTACCGTTTTAATATCTCCGTTGGAGTGTATTTAATACAAGACACAACAGAAGTTATGCGGGATATTTATGCAAAGGCAACTTTAGCCGCCCGAAAGTGTAAGGATAACTCTGCCGTACATTATTTTATTTATGATGAAGAAACAGATAAAGAGCGTACAAAACAACAACTTGTTTCATTAGAAATGCACAAAAGCCTAAAGAAAAAAGAATTCATTCCTTTTTTTCAACCAAAGATAGATTTAAAATCACAAAAACTAGTAGGGGCGGAAGCACTAATAAGATGGAAGCACCCAAAAAAAGGCCTTGTGCCACCATCAGAATTTATTCCTATTTTTCATCAAAATGGATTTATCTCAAAGCTTGATCTTTATGTATTTGAGTCCGTATGTACTACACTAAAAAAATGGAAGAAGGCGGGGTTATCCCTTGTCCCTATTTCCATAAATATGTCACAAATAAGCATGAAAGATGACGACTTACCACAAAAACTATTTGCAATTATGAAAAAACATGGCATAGAAAAGCAGTACATCCACCTAGAAATAACAGAAGGATCTTACTCAGTAGATACCGAAAAGTCTATTACGTGTGCTAAGAAATTACATGATAAAGGCATCCATCTAGAAATGGATGATTTTGGAACAGGAATATCTTCTTTGACTATGTTACATGAGTTACCAATCGATACTTTAAAGCTCGACTTACGATTTATAAAAAGTTACTCCGAATCAAAGTCAAATGCGGGTATTATTCATTTTATTGTTTCGCTTGCCCGCCAAATGCAGCTAGACTTGGTTGCCGAGGGAGTTGAAACAGAAACACAGCTGAGCTTTTTAAAAAATATTGGTTGTGACATTGGTCAAGGATATCTTTTTTCGAAAGCAGTTTGCGAAAAAGATTTTAAGAAATTGCTTCTCTCACGGGAAAGCGCTTATATAGTTCCTGATACAGTAGATATTAAGCTCCCCATAGACATGAACGATTTGTGGGTACCCGAATCTAACTTTAATGTACTTTTTAACACCATCGCAGGTTCTGCCGCAATATATGAAGTAACAAAAGATGTTACAAGTGTTAAAGTTCTCAAAGCAAATGATGAATATCTTGAAACAATGCAAGTAAAAAAATCTGGACAACATCACACATTTGCAGATTTATTGCAATTGATAGAAGGGGAAGACTTGCTAGAATTGCAAAGCAGTATTGCTAAAACTCTCCAAACAAAAAAATCTTTTAGTATGACCCTCAGACGAATTAACCTTCCTATGCAAGACACTCCAAAATGGCTAAAGATGAGCATGCGCTTTTTATTCCAAACAAAAGCATCCTCTCTTTTATTAGCAACTCTTGAAGATGTGACAGCCCAAAAAGAACGAATTAACTATCTTGAACGAGAAGCAAAGATTCACGAAGACTATAAAAAACAACTTTCTATATATAAAGGCGCAGAACTAAGTGGCCTTGCTACAATGAAAGTTGGAGATAACTTAGAGCTCATCTATGCAAATGATGCCTTTTTATCCATGCATGGGTGTACACGAGAGTATGCCTTTTCTAATGCAAAAACAATATTGCTTGACACCGTGCATCCTGACGACAAAGACAGTGTGGTAAAGGCATTAATGGCTGTTATCAAAAAAAAGGAAGATCATTTTCAGTGGACAATGAGGATTATAAATTTACAAGATGCTAATTCAATAAAGACAACGGTGCATGGTAAAATAAGAGTTGAGGACAAAAATATTTATGCAGATATAATCGTTCGCCCTTTTGAAGAGTCCGCTTCAGTTTCCACCAAGACAGCTTTAACCCCCAATGTATCTCAATGCAAATAACTACTTATTAACAAACGCATTTAGTCTATGTTTTTTTAAAATATCGCACCTCCTTGCATTGACCAGAAAGCCCTATCTCATTACAATATATACATGAGTACACATACATTTAAAGGCGGTATTCATCCGCCGGATAAGAAAGAGCTTTCGAATGCAGAAAACATTCATAAAGCCTTTCCCAAAACAAAAACAGTTTATATCCCTGTAACACAGGGATGTTCCCCAACAGAGCCAATAGTGTCAGTAGGGGACTCGGTGGTACGCGGACAAGTTATTGCCCAATCAGACGCTTTTTTGTCTGCCCCTGTGCATGCTTCTGTTTCCGGTATAGTTAAAGAAATTAAAAACAATCTTGTGTCTGGAAACACAGAAGCTCTATGTATCATTATCGAAGCAAATGACTCAGAAACAACTAAGTTTTTGCCTGTTTTAGACCCTTTTACATGCACAAAAGATGATGCCATAGCACGAATACGTGAGGCAGGAATTGTTGGAATGGGGGGAGCTGCTTTTCCAACCCATATTAAGCTCAATCCTCCAAAAGACAAATCCATTGATGTTGTAATTGCAAATGGAGCAGAGTGCGAACCCTATTTAACCATCGATGAAAGAACAATGATTGAACAAGCCGAAAAGCTTATTGACGGGTTAGCCATTGCTATTCATGTTACAAGTGCAAAAAGCGGTATTATTGCTATTGAGGACAACAAAACACATGTAATACCTAGTATAGAAGATGCAGTAGAAAAAGCAGGCTTGGGCGAAAAAATAGGTATCGTTTTGTGTAAAACAATGTATCCACAAGGCGGAGAGCGAAACATTGTTCAAGCAGTTTTAAAAAAAGAAATACCTCAAGGCGGGTTACCAGCTGATATTGGATGCGTTATTCAAAATGTTGGAACACTTTGTGCAATTAGTGATGCATTTCGAGAAGGAAAGCCATTAATTGACAGAGCCTTTACTGTTTCAGGCGGTGCTTGTACAAGTCCGAAAAACCTTTTAGTACCTGTTGGCACTCTCGTAAGTGATTTAATGCCAGACGTTTTTTCAGCTTCAGAAGAAAAAACTCGAAAGCTTATATCTGGTGGCCCTATGATGGGGTTTGCAATGAAAAGCGCAGACTTTCCGATACAAAAAAATACATCAGGGGTACTATTTTTAACTGAACAAGAGGCTAATCTCACAGAAGAAGGCGACTGCATAAACTGTGGTCGTTGTGTTACAAGTTGTTCATGCAGAAACACCCCCGTAATGATTGCCCGCTCATTAAAAGTAAATGACATTGCAAATGCTAAATACTATGGATTAATGAACTGTGTGGAATGCGGTACATGCGCCTATGTATGCCCTGCAAATGTGCGACTTATTCATAGATTTAGACTTGGTAAAATGATTGCACGAAAAAAGGATGCAGCAGCAAAAGCCAAGTTAGACGCAAAGGGAGGAAAATAAAAATGCCATTTCAAATAGACCCTAAGCAATTAAACGTAGTAAGCAGCCCACATATAAAAACAAATATCACTACAAGATCCATTATGCTCATGGTAATTATTAGCTTATTACCCTTATGCGTGTACGGCATAATACTCTTTGGAGTACCTGCACTTATATCACTACTTGTTTCTGTAACATCTTGTGTTATCTTCGAGTGGACAGCGCAAAAGCTCTTAAAAAAGCCTATTCAAATTTCTAATCTCTCCGCAGTTATAACCGGGTTATTATTATCACTATCTATTTCACCTGCTGTTCCAGCTTGGATGATTATAATTGGTGCTTTTTTTGCCATTGTAGTCGGTAAAGAATTTTTTGGTGGTCTCGGAGCAAATGTATTTAACGCAGCACTTATTGGGCGAGGTTTTATGGTACTAAGTTTTGCTGCAATTATGGGAACATGGGTAAGCCCAGTAGACGCAACAAGCACAGCAACTGTTTTATCTCAGGTAAAAGCTGGAAGTGTAACCTTTGGAGCAACAGACTATTTACAACATTTTATTGGAAACGAAGGTGGAACAATTGGTGAAACATCAGGTTTACTAATACTTCTTGCAGCGATTTTTCTATTAATAACAAAAATTATTGATTGGAAAACGCCCGTTTTCATGGTGGGAACCCTCGCGCTTTGTGTTTTTGTATCAGGTGGTGATGTAATAGCTCATGTTTTATCAGGAGGCCTTTTATTTGGTGCCGTTTTTATGGCAACAGACTATTCTACAACCCCTACAACAGGCTATGGACGAATTATGTTTGGTATAGGCTGTGGTCTTATTACCTTTTTAATTCGCCAGTATGGTGGTTTACCTGAAGGAGTAATGTTTAGTATTCTCATTATGAATGCCATTACCCCTTTCTTAAATAGGCTAACTACTCGTCAATACGGCCAAGCTAAAAGATTTGGAGGAAAAAAATGAGCGATATTTTCAAAATGCTTAAACTGGGAATAATCCTTGCAATTTTTGCCTCAGTAGCATGCTTATGCTTAGCGCTGGTAAATATTGCAACAGCTCCTAGAATTGCTGCAGCTCAAGAAGCAAAAGCAAACGCAGGAATGCTTGTAGTTTTTTCAAGTGCAACAACATTTGAAGAAGTTACAATTCCTTCAACTGATACAGGAAGTGTTACAATTAACAGTATGTTCCTTGCAAAAGAAAATGATTCAGTAATTGGTGCGGTTATAGAAGCAACCGGGCCTACATATGATGAAGCTACAATGCTTGTTGGGCTTGACTTAAATCGAACTATTACTGGTATTGAATTTCTTGCTTTAAGCGACACTCCAGGGTTTGGACAAGCTGCTGCAGAGCCTCCATTTAAAAATCAATTTAATGGACTATCGGTAGGCGATTCGATTGCAGCAGGAACAGATTTTGATGGAATAAGTGGTTCAACAATTACTACAAATGGAGTTACTGCCATTCTAAATGCAGCATTAACCATTGGAACAGAATATCTTGCCGCAAATCACGGTGGCCAGTAAAACGAGGATAGATGTATGGATAAATGGACAATTTTTTCAAGAGGTATCGTAAAAGAAAATCCTCTATTAGTTTTAATGATAGGCCTTTGCTCTTCGCTTGCCGTAACAACAAATGTTTTTAATGGCATAGGGATGAGTGTTGCTATGATGTTCGTTCTACTAATGAGCGAAATAATTATAAGTATTTTTAGAAAGGTAATTCCCAGTGCGATTCGTATTCCTATTTTTATTATCATTATTGCAACCTTTGTAACAATCGTTGACTTGGTAATGCAAGCATTCTTGCCTGAATTATCAGAAGCAATGGGCGTGTTTATTCCACTTATTGTTGTAAACTGCATTATCATGGGGCGCGTAGAATCATTTGCTTCAAAAGAAAAAGTTGGCGTCTCAATTCTTGATTCACTCGGTATGGGGTTAGGATATGCATGGGTACTTATTGGTATTTCAATCGTTCGGGAGTTTTTTGGCTCAGGAACTTTTTTTGGAGTCGAAGTGCTTCCTGAGGCTTACACCATGGGATTTTTTAGCGCTGCCCCTGGAGGGTTTTTTGTATTCGCTCTTTTTATTGCAGTTACAGCTGCATGCTTAAAAGCAAGCGAGGGCAAAAAGAAAGCAAAAATTGCTGCAGAAAAAAAGGCCGCAGCAGAAGCTGCTAAGGCGGCTGCAGAAGGAGCAAAATAATGAGCGATTTAATAAGTATTTTCTTAAAATCGATGCTTATCGATAACGTAGTTTTTATTC
>CAYJFX010000009.1:0-31669 GCA_964369735.1 uncultured Treponemataceae bacterium | reverse complement strand
GGCAAAACATACAAGGAATTGAAGAGACATCTAAAAAGAAAAAGTAAGTTTATTTGCGCTTATATTTTTGCTGGTCTAAATCTGACTTATCTAAAGGCTCAATATGCTCTACTTCATGATGAACATAATCCCAGAACCGTTTGCCAACAAGTCTTCTGTCTGTATCATTAATTCTATCCCATTGGTAGCCTTTAAAAAGGTCTCTCAGCACAAACTTTTCACCAGCATTTAATAAGTGTGATTCATGCTTTGCCATATCGAGTAAGTTATCCACATCTTCATGTTCTAGTGTCATAGTATTCTCCTATATATTTATTGTACTATGGAATTATAGATAAGGCAAGGGTAGAATTTTTGTTTTTTGCATTTGAGAAAAAAAGTATGAATGAAAACTAAACTTTGAAAAACTTCATCTTCTTGCCATTTTAGAAAAATAAAGGTACAATAAGCAAATACATGAAAACTCTCTCAACCCAACAGCGTACAATTCCTTCCTCCCCATCTCTTTCCTACACGCTTACGCGCAAAATGGTAAAAAATACCAACCTTCGCATAAAGCGGGACGGTAGCGTTTTAGTCTCCGCACATCCTTTTGTGCCAATACAACAAATCGATTCTTTTGTGCTAAGTAAAAAAGACTTTATAGAAAAAAATAAAAAGCGGTTTTTAGAAAAGCAAAAAGCAATGCCTTCTAACAAGCAATACATTAATGGCGAAAGTTTTTATATATTGGGTAATCATCTTCGACTTAAAGTGTTTGAGTCAAGCACAAACTATGTTGAAAACGATGGTACCTTTTTAAAGCTCTATGTAAAGGATGTTAGCAGCTTTTCTACAAAGCAAAAAGTAATAAATACTTTTTTTGATGCAGAGGTTAAAAAGCAATTTAGTCAAATAATGGAAGAAACACACAAAATATTTTCTAAGTACGGTGTTTTGTATCCAGAAATGAAAATGAGGAACATGAAAAGTAGGTGGGGCTCTTGTGCAACTAAAAAAGGCATAATTACGCTCAACAAAAAGCTTATAGAAGCGCCAAGGCCTTGTATTGAATATGTAGTGCTGCACGAGTTTGTGCACTTTTTGCATCCAAATCATTCTAAAAAATTTTATGCCTGTGTTGCCACTCACATGCCGGACTGGAAAGAGCGTAAAAGATTATTAGAAAGTTTACCTATTTTGCTATAAGGTTAAAAAAATTAGTGGCCCATAGACGATTCGAACGTCCGACCTATTGCTTAGGAGGCAATCGCTCTATCCAACTGAGCTAATGGACCAAAACAGATAAACTGTCTATCTTTTCCAAACAACCAATAAGGCACCGAGTACCAAAAGGTGAAGTGAAAAACTTTTTAAGAATGCTAAAAAGGCATTCATGCTTTCAAAAGCTCCGTCAACTAAACCGCCTCTTCCTAATATGTCAACGAGCACGATTACTATTACCCAAACAATCATTATAATACAAACAAAAAGATTTGTAATTTTGCCAGTGTTTATAAAAAAGTTAAGTAGTAAAAAGACTCCAGCTATAAGCTCACAGACTCCTAAAA
Organism: uncultured Treponemataceae bacterium; assembly: GCA_964369735.1. Classification (GTDB taxonomy): domain Bacteria; phylum Spirochaetota; class Spirochaetia; order Treponematales; family Treponemataceae; genus CAYJFX01. The sequence continues at coordinate 30,119 of CAYJFX010000009.1, read as the reverse complement.
AAATAATAATAATGCTTGCAGATTCTCCATCAATCAAGCTGTATACTGCAGTTGCAATCTCATTTCCACTGAAGCCTGCCTGAAGTTGACCCATAATACCACTATCAAGTTGAACGGTTAAAATTCCCGATGCGAGTAAAAAAAGGGCTACTGCAAGCTGTAACACAATGGTACTTCCTGATTTTTTTGCTGTTGCCATTATTACAACCTCCAAATTTTATATAATAATATTTTATTTTTAATAAAAATTCAATAGTTTTGCATGTCTAAAAAGCTGATATTTTAGCCTATCGATTTCCTTTTTTGTTCCTGTATAAATCTTACCGCAAGGAGTCCAAGTCCACCTGCTATCATAATTAGACAAAAAATTTGTCCTGTTGAAATATTAAACAGCGATTGATTAAAATAAATAGGCGAGCCAGGAACAGCCGTAATTCTATAGCCAATATCGGCATCTGGTTCTCTGTAGTATTCAATAATAAAACGGAACAGCCCGTATCCAATGGTATAAAGTGCCGTAGAAAAGCCATCAAAAGGGCTTTTTTTGCGTAAAAACCATAAAATTAAAAAGAGAATTACTCCCTCAAAAAGAGCTTCATATAATTGGCTTGGATGGCGTGGTAGGTTTACCAGCATGGTGTCTGCTGTAATTGCAATGCCTGCTTCTTCTGCAACTTGCCGTACCCAAGGGATAGAAGCAGAAAATTTAGGGGCAGTTGGAAAAACCATCCCCCAAGGCACTGTTGTAATTCTGCCATAAAGCTCAGCATTTAAAAAATTTCCAAGGCGGCCAAAGGTGTAGCCAAGAGGAATTGCAATTCCCATTGCATCAATCCACTTTAACATGGGACGTTTTTTTATGAGGCACCAAATAACCATGCCTATGAACCCACCAACAAAACCGCCATGATATGACATCCCTGAAAAACCGGTAAAAACACCAGCAGCGTTAAATGGCCAAAAAATGAGCCATGGCTTTTGCCAGTAAATACCAGAGGTGTCATAAACAAGGGTTCCAAAAATGCGGGCCCCAAGAAGTAGGCCTATAATACCATATGAAAAAAAACTAAATACGTCATCATCAGTAGTTTTTATGCCCGGGCTATCGAGGCGCCCCTCTTTTGTAAGCTTTCTAAACACCAGTATTGCAGTACCAAATGCAAAGATGTACATAAGCCCATACCAGCGTATAAGGCTAAGAAAAGGCACCCCAGGAAATATTTCTGGGGTAATCCATGAGGGATATTGTAGCGATAGAATCATAGTTTAAATCCTTGAGAATGCGCTTTAATAATCTTTGACTTTAAGAGATTATTTGCATTCCGTAGTTGTGTAATTTCGTATTGTTGTGATTTTATAGTATCTGCAAGGTCTGCCGTTGTTAAAGCTCCCGATCCAATTAAATCTTCTATGTATGACATTTTTGATTCGTAATCTTCTTCTGCTTCGCTTTCCATTGTTGCAAAACCATCAATAATCATCTCATTGTTTGCAAAGGAGGCTGATTTTGACCTAATCACTTTATCAGCAATTCTAAATACCGATTGTGATAAAATTGACTGTGGTTTGTACATTGTTATAGGCATTCTAGATGAAAGAGATACATCTTGCATAGGGTCTCTAAAAATTATACCAAGGTAGTCTATATCTAGCCCAAGATAGTCAAGGCATGATTTTCGAATTTTTAAGGCTCTATCGGCAGTCTTTGGGTCTTCAATCATGTTCATTATAAGGCGTGGCTTAAACTGCTTTAAGTGACGTACAAATATCTGTACATTTTGAGGGTCAACTTCGGTGAGCTTTTCTATTAGTTTAGAAATATATATTTGTTGTAATTCTTGTGGGCGAGACTTCATTTGTTCTAGATACTTGTATGCAGGTGACTTTTTAGGAAACGAATTGTACATGAGTCTAAATACTGCATTTTTTAAAAAAAGGTATGCATTGAGTGTTGCTGTTACTGTTGGCGCTGTTACTAGAATACCTTGTGGAGAAAGTAAAAACATATCTAAAATCGAAAGGTGTGTTCCAGCTCCAAGGTCGAGAATTAAAAAATCTGCCTTTATTTCTTGTAAGTTTTTTATTAATGCACGTTTTTTTGTATAAGGTATGGCCGTGAGGCCTGGAATTTCTGAGTCGCCTGCAATAAAGCGAACATTTTTATACCCCGAAGGGATGATAATGTCTTCAAATTGTGATGCGCCTGACAAAAAAGTGCCTAAAGCAACCTTTGGTATTTGTATACCAAAAGAGAGATGCAAGTTTGATGCGCCTAAATCAAGGTCTGCAACAACAACATCTTTTCCTGCTTTACCGAGGGCTATTGCCAAATTAGCAGCCACGAGACTTTTCCCAACTCCACCTTTTCCGCTTGCAATAGGAATTATTTGCATATTACTCTTCTAACCTTTTCTTTTTGTTACTTTGTTTTAAAAGTAGTATAGTACATAGTATAGCATCTATTACAAAAAAAATCACTACAAAAGGTATCATTTCTATAAAATAAACACCATCAATTAACACATTCGTGGTTAACTTTATTGTATAGTTAATTGTATATAGCACTAGCCCAGTTGTTGAAGCAACTTTTTGAATTACAAATAGTTGAAAAAGCATAGCTTGCATAGGATTATTATCTTTCTGTTCATCGCTGCTTTTTATTGTACTTATCATAGCGTAGATGAGCAATAAAGGAATTCCCAAAAGTGGGGCTGCAACATGCCACCCAAATGAGCCTTGTAAATTATTAAGGTTCGCATGTAAAATGAGAAAAAAAACGAGTCTCCCCAATTCATACACTGCTAACACATGAAAGCCTGTCTTGTTCATCTACTTTAAGTATATACCATAACAATGATACTAGCAACTGCTTTTTAAAAACAAACCCCCTGTTTTATAGTAAAACAAGGCGATGCTTAGATGCGGGTATTCATATTCAGGCACAGTACCCACTTTGCGTAAGGTAAGAGGATAAACTACCTTACACAGAATAGGGCTTAAGTGTATAATGGCATAACTGCTTTTAGATGTGTTAAATATGCTTTGTAGGCGGTGTTATATGCAACAACATTTTCTTTGATTGGTACTGTTTCAGAGTTTTCATCTAGTTTAATGTGTTCTTTGCAAAGGTTTCCCATATCACTTGAAGAATCCTCATTTTGTAAGCACCAAAGAGCTTGAATGGCTGCTCCAAGGGCTGCAGCTTCATCTAACACAGGTACCTTTACAGGAACATTTAGAATATCTGCAACAATTTGGCGCCAAAGAGCACTTTTTGCTCCTCCTCCAATAAGACGAATTTCTTTGGGTAAAAAACCAAGCTTTTGGAAAGAGTCTAAGCCGCCACGCATTGCAAAAATGGCGCTTTCCATTGCGGCCCTACAAATATTTTCGCGAGAAGTGTTTGCCGCGGTTAATCCGGTAATGCTTGCCCGTCCGTTAGGCAGATTAGGGGTTCTCTCGCCATTAAAAAATGGTAATACGGTAACGCTTTGTGCTCCACAAGGGGCCTTTGCCGCTAGTGTATCAAATTCTTTAACGCTTACATTAAAAAGCTCTCGTATTTGCTCTTGAGCAACGGTGCAGTTCATGGTGCAAAGCAATGGAAGCCACCCCCCAGTTGATGAGCAAAAGCCAGAAAGCCCATTTTTTGGGTCTGCAATAGGTTTATCTGAATAACCGTATAAGGTTCCAGATGTTCCAAGGCTCATGGTTAAAAAACCATCTGTTACCGTTCCTGTTCCAATGGCGCCCATCATATTGTCGCCGCCACCTGATGAAACTGGAATACCTTCTGGAAGACCAAATAATTCACTTGCCTTTTTTGACACTTTTCCACAAGCTGTATGTGCGTCAATAAGCCTTGGAAGCTTTGCATAGAGGTTTGAATCAATGAGGTCACATACTCGTTTTGACCATGTTCTTGTTATTGGATTTAAAAGAGCTGTGCCTGACGCATCCCCGTATTCCATGCAATAACTATCGGTTAACACAAAATTGATATAATCATGCGGGAGCAAAATGTAGTGAAGATTTTCCCATGCTTCTTTTTTGTTGTTTTTTAACCACATAATTTTTGGAGCTGTAAAACCAGGAAGCATGAGGTTTCCAACTTCTTTTATAACTTCATCATCACCACCGCATGCAGCGGTGAGACTTGCACATTCTTTTGCTGTAGAGGTATCGTTCCATAGCTTGATATTGTAGAGGCTTTTTCCATCTTTATTGAGGGGAACAAATCCGTGTTGTTGGCCTGAAACTCCTACTGCCGACACTTTTTGTACTATATCTTTTGGCAGTGCTGTAAAGCACTTTAATAAGGCCTCGTCATACCATTCCATCTTTTGTTCTCGAGTCCCATCATTTTCTGATAATAGCTCTAATGAGCATGATGCTTGCGTTACGATAATTTTCTGCTCGTAATCGTACAATACTACTTTAAGGCTTTGTGTGCCTAAGTCTATTCCTGCTACTATTTTCATACTATAGAGTATAGACCGTTTTTTGATTTTTATCCATAGGGACGGCACTCATTTAGGGTATTTTTTTTAATAAATTTTACTTCCCAGCAAACTCGCAATTAATTGCACGGCCATTTTTGCTGTTTGGTTTCGAATGTCTAAAACAGGATTTACCTCTACAAAGTCTGCTGACTTTACAAGGCCTGTGTCAAACATTTCTTCTGCGAGGAGTAAAACTTCTCGATAGCTTAGCCCGCCTGGAACTTCTATTCCAACGCCTGGGGCAAAGCTTGGATCCATTACGTCCATATCAAAGCTAAAGTGTATGGCATCTACTTTTTTATCGATAAAAAACTGTTTAGCTTCTTCAATGACGTGGTGAAAGCCCTTTCTATCTATATCGCGAATGGTAAACATTTTTACCCCAGCTTCCTTCATGAGAGGGCCTTCTAGAGGGTCTATGTCTCTACAGCCAATGTAGCACACATTTTTTGGGTTTATTTTCTGCCCTTCAAAATGGAGGTTCACCAAATCTTTGTGGCCTCGTCCGCAGGATGCTGAGACAGGCATTCCGTGTATATTTCCTGACAGTGATGTTTCTGGTGTGTTAAAGTCGCCATGAGCATCTACGTATAAAAGGCCTATGTTTTTTTGTGTTTTTTTCGCACTTGCAGCAATGCCTGCAAGAGAGCCGAGTGTAATTGAATGGTCGCCCCCTAAAATGAGAGGAAACTCTCCCTTGTCCGCTGCTTTTTCTACCTCTACTGCGAGCTGTTCGCAAGCTTTTACAATTGGTTTTAAAAACTTTACAGTTGTGTCTTCGACCTCTTGATATTCTTGAGGGTCAAAGTTTATGGGTGAAATATAGTTTTCTATTGAGTGATTTAAATTCAGAAGCGTTTGTTTTAATCCTGCAAGCCTTATTGCTGAAGGGCCCATATCTGAGCCGTGACGGCTTGCCCCAAAGTCTAGTGGCATTTCAAAAATGTGTATGTTCATATGTTCTCCTTCCCAGTCATGCTAATGCCTTAAAATGGAAAAACACTACCACTGAAAGTATTACAGTTAGTAGTGTTCTCAAAAAAGGATTTCACTAAGATAGGCGCCAATCAGAATCGAACTGATGCATAACGGTTTTGCAGACCGCTCCCTTACCGCTTGGGTATGGCGCCAAATGTTTAATCAGTATAGCAAAAATGGCAAAGAATGTCTAGAGGGAGGAAGAAATTGCTTTTTCTTCCTCCCTGTTAATTATTTTACACTTTGTTGGCTTTTTACTATGCGCAACACGAGCTTTTTGGGCATAAATTTTGAAAGGGAAATAGAAAGTCTAAGACTTAGAGGAAGACCTGATATAACATTTAACTTGCCTTTAAGCATAGCTTCATAACCATCTTTTGCTACTACGTTTGGGCTCACTGTTTTTTTGAACAGAGCTGTATTTGACATACCCGATGTTGCACCAAATTTACTTTCGGTTGCTCCTGGAAGGAGGGCTGTAACGGTGACTGGTGTGTCCTCAAGCTCGCAAGATAGTGCGTTTGAAAATGATGATACGTAGGCCTTTGATGCGTAGTAAACTGCTTGGAGAGGACCTGGCATGAGGGAAGCCGTTGAAGAGGTATTGAGTATTTTTCCCTTTTTATTGTTTAAAAAATCTGGGAGAAATAAGCGAGTTAGTTCTGTGAGGGCTGTTACATTGACTTGAATCATATCACTTTCTTTTTGGAGCTCTCGCTCAAAAAAGTAGCCTTGTCCGCCAAAGCCTGCATTATTCATGAGGTAATCAACTTCTACCTTTTGTTTTTTTATTTCATTGTAAAGTTCTTGAGCAGCATTTGCTTTTGCAAGATCCTTTGCAATACAAATCACTTTTGTATTGTAAGTGCTTTCAATTTCAGTTTTTACTTTTTGAAGGTCTTCGAGCTTTCTTGAAACAATTATTGAGTCTCCGCCTTTTTTTGCGTGGTACATTGCAAGGGCCTTTCCAATGCCGCTTGAGGCACCTGTAATTAGTGCTACATTTTTCATATGCTATTACTCCTACTATTATGATAGCACGAGAATGGGGGTACGTAAAGGGGGAAAACGGTTATTTGAAAGTTTTACGCTGCTATACTAAACAACGCCCCAGCGCCACTTGCAGCAGCTCCAGCTAATGCATAGGGGTTTGCTTGCGCTATATTTATTGTGCTTTGTATTTTATTTTGATAATCTTTAATTAGGGCATCAACTTGAGCGTCAGACATCTCACTATCGGGTTTTGTAACGCTTGGTTGTTGTTTCATATCTACAAGTCGGTCAATAAGGGTGTTTAATATTTTTATTTTACTGATGTTTACGCCACCGTTTGGGTTGTCAGTAGCCACACCGCGAACATGTTCAAATTGTGCATATGCAACCATAGAGGGGCTTACAGGAACGTATAGTTTTCCACCAGAAGAAAATGAGAGTGATTGAGAAGATCCTACGCCGTAGTTTGCGTGGGCTATTCCGCTTATTGTTCCCGCTCCAGAAATCATATACCATTCCTTATTGTTGCTCTTTATGCATATACATACATGTTACATTTAAAATATCGGAAAAATATGATTTTTACTTAGTTTTTTTTGTTGTTGAGGGTTCTATGTGTGCTTTTAGTGAGAAAACCTATACCAGTCAGACAAACGCTCTTGTATTGTTTGGAGGGGCTGACTTGAATCTGTGTTAACCGCATCTAATAAATATGGGAGGAGTATTTCTTCCTTTATTGAATCCCAATTTGAAGGGAGTCTGTTTGGTGGTGTAAGTGATTCTTGAGGAGGGAGATTTCCCCACAGTACGGGATAGAGAACAGGGAAAACCCTTTCATTTACACTTCGAATTGAAGAAAAACCACCGGTAACGCCAAAAGTATTTGTATTGAAGTTTAAACTATTACTCCAGTTAAGAAGTGTTTCTTGGTTTTCTTCGTTCATAAACCAAGAAATAAAATTTTCGGCAGCAGGCAGATTATCTGAATGTTTGTAAAGACCCATGGTGATCATGTCATCTTGCACAGCAATCTTTCCATCTTTTTCTATCCATCTAAAATAAATTTCATCAAGTCTTTCGGAAGATGAGATAAAAAGCTCATCACTCGTAATAAAAGCAAACAATGAATTATTATCAGCAATATTTTTTAAAGTAGGATTAGACAGATATTTAAATTGGTACTCTGTTTCTGCAATTGTTGAAGTATTATTTGTGCTCGTCCATGATTTAAAATAGTCAACAGTTTCATCAAGGCTTGATTCGTTCCAGGTGAACGCGCCAAGACTTCTGCGCTGCTCTAAAAAATTTGCATTGTTTAAGGTAGCGACTTCGTATAAAAACTCAGGTGTCCATGATGGAGCAAAGCCCATAGAGGTATATACCTCATCTTCTGTTACATTAAAGTCAGCGCTCGCATTCATAATTTGGTCGGGGCTTAGAATATAGTTTTCGGCTATGCCGCTACTATTTTCTTGCGATAATACCATAGCAGATAAATTAAAACTAACGGGTAATAGGTAGTGCTGCCCCCCTATATTTCCATATTGCAATAGCTGAGGATAAAACTGCGTTCGGCTTATAAGTTGATCATCAAAAAAATAATCGAGAGGAATAAAATTGCTTCGCGTTTCGGCGCTTTTTAGCCAAGAGCCAATAATTATGTCGGGCGTGTCTTCGTCGCGCATTGGTGGAAAAGACTCTGCGGGGTTTTCCTTAAATACTACAACTGCACGTGCTCCTTCTGTTGTAAGATTAAAAAGCTCAACATAGGAAACAACTTCACTTTTGTTTGTCCATATTATAACAGGGTCTTGAGGCGAGCCACTACATGAGGTTGTTATAATGCCGAGGCTTAAGAGTAATAAAAGAGTAGCAACAGAGCGTTTAGCCACGCACCATTTCCTCAGCTGTTGAGTAAACCTTTTCATAAACAGTCTCAATTAGCTCATTGTCAATGCTCGAAAACGCAATTCGGATTGTGCAATCATTTATAGCAATGATTCCAATACCATGTTCTGTAAGGAGCTTTTGACGTAAATCTTCTGCATGGAGATCTTTGCAATGGAGGCTCATAAAATATCCAGAGTTAAATGGTAGTGGTTCAAGCACGCTGTGATTCTCTTTTGTTTTTAAGAAAGCTTTAACTGTTTGGTACCTTTCCTCTAAGATTTTATAAAATGTTTCTTTTTCTGCTTTTAAATTGGGGCTTGCAAAAACTTTTTTCATTATAGACTGAGAAGGACTTGCGGTACAAGAAACAGAAGATCGAATGGCACCCATGAGTTTTTGCATAAGTGCATCGTAATGCTCTTGTGTTAAACCTTTGCTAGCAAAAGTTAAAAATCCTGCTCTAAAACCCCATACATAATCTTCTTTTGTTGGTCCGTCAATTTTTACGGCTAATACATTTTCATGAATATCAGCTAAAAACGCAAAAAGTGATTGAGGTTCGATAGATTCTTCGTAGTTTAGGCCAAAGTATGCATCATCAGACCATATCATTATTTTTGTGCCTTCACTTGCAATTGTCTTAATAATATTACATATATTTTGAACTTCATCTTTTGTAGGAGAGTATCCTGATGGGTTTTGAGGAAAGTTTAAAATTACTTTAATTATTCCTTTTTTTGCCTCTTCGCGCATAGCACTTGTAAAAGACTCAATATCAAAACCACCATTTAAAAACATCGAAAATTGCACAAAAGATGCATTTCGCCTCGCTTGAACGATAAGAGGATAATTGTCCCATGATGGGTCTGCTGCAAGAAGTGTGTCACCTTCTGATAAAAATAAATCACATAAATATGAGATGCCGGCAGTTAACCCGGGTACAACAACAGGTAGAGAAAAGGATTTGCTTTCTAAAATAGGATTTTTTTCAATAAGTGATTTTTTCCAAAGTTCTCTAAGCTCTAAATCACCCGCTGTTGGTGCATAGGCAACTGCTTCTGCAGAGGTGAGATTTGGTAATTCTTTTTGGACACTCGGCAAAATAATTGGTTTTTTGTTTAAGCAACTCATACCAATTGTGGCATTTGCGGTGTTTCCCATCTTTTTTGCTTCTGCACTTTGTGCTATAATACCCTTAGGGAAATAAATTCTCTTGCCAAAGTCAGAGAGCATCGCGTCAATAATTGTTCCATTAAGTGTGGTGTTTAAACCTTGTGCTAATTCGTGTATCATGATATGTTATAATACAACGAAGTAGCTAATCAGTCAATGCGTTATGACTCTAAAAGTAGACTTTTGTAGTAGATATGTGGAAAGGAAAATAGTAAATTATGGATGATTTTCAAAAAGCAAAGGCGCTTATTGAAGCGTGTAAAAATGAGGTTGCAAAACGAGTAGTTGGCCAAAATCATGTTATTGAAGGTATTCTTACCGCTCTTATTGCTGGCGGGCATGTTCTTTTGGAAGGGGTTCCTGGGTTGGCAAAAACCTTAACCGTAAAAACTTTTTCTGATATATCGGGGCTTGATTTTAAGCGTATTCAATTTACACCCGATCTTCTTCCTGCTGATGTATCTGGAACTATGATTTACGAGCAAGCAAGTGGGCGTTTTACGGTTAGAAAAGGACCTGTTTTTACAAATCTGCTCCTTGCAGACGAAATAAATAGGGCTCCTGCCAAAGTGCAATCAGCTCTATTAGAAGCTATGGCTGAAGGGCAAGTTACAATTGGAGAAAGTACCTATCCCCTGCCTGCCCCATTTTTTGTGTTAGCAACTCAAAATCCAATAGAACAAGATGGCACCTATAATCTTCCAGAGGCCGAGCTTGATAGATTTTTGTTAAAGATACTTTTAACCTATCCTAGTGTAGATGAAGAGCAAGCTGTTGTAAAAACAGGAGGAAAAGCGGATGCTATTCCTGTAAATAGAATTTTAAGCGACAATGCACTAAATGCTTGTACCACCTTGCTTGAAAAAATAACATGTAGTGATGATTTGATACGGTACATTGTATCAATAGTAGCTGTTACCCGCCCAGATAAAGAAAAGACAAACGCAAAAAGCTCTTCGCATACATCAGATATATTGCACTATATTACTTTTGGGGCTTCCCCTAGGGCAAGCATTGCCTTATATAAGTGCGCTCGGGTTCAAGCTTTATTTGCAGGTAGATCCTTTGTGCTACCCGAAGATGTAAAGGCTGCAGCTCCTGCTGTACTTAGGCACAGATTAGTGTTGTCCTATGAGGCAGCCGCTGATGGTGTCACAGTAGATGATTTAATAGAAAAAATACTTTCACTTATGCCAATACCTTAAATGAGAGTAAAATGATAAAAAAACACGGCATAATCAAAAGAAGATATTCACTTTCTCAAAGAGCGTCAAATTTACGCATTATGTCGCGTGCTATTGCTACTAGTTTATATAACGGAAATTTTAAATCAGTGCACCGCGGGCGAGGAGTAGATTATGCAGGCGGTAGAGAATATTTATACGGTGATGATATTAGAGCTATAGACTGGAATGTAACTGCTCGTATGGGGCGGCCTTTTATAAAACTTTTTGAAGAAGATAAAGAGCTTATTGTTTTTTTAATCGTTGATCGCTCCAGCTCTATGGAAAACGGGATAGGAAAACAAACGCGCCTAGAAACAGCAAGTGAGGCGGCAGTGCTAATGCTATTTGCTGCAATGCACAATGCAAACCCTGTTGGGGGTGTTCTTTTTAATGGAGAAATAGAATTTTCAAGCGTACCAAAAACAAATCAAGATCATGCGATGCTTCTTTTTACAAAACTCGATACGCAACCAAAAAGAAAAAAAGAAGGGAGTGCTTTAGCTTTGTCTTTGCAATACGCAGCAAGACTTTTAAAAAACAGGGCGTTAGTATTAGTGCTATCAGATTTTAGATGTGCGGGATATGAAAAAGACATTGCAACTCTTGCGGTAAGGCATGATGTTGTAGCTGTTAGGATAACTGACAAAATGGATGAACGCTTACCAAATTTAGGAACTGTAGAGTTTTTTGACCCAGAAACCCAAACAAAAAAATTGTTTTCAACATCGAGCCCCACATTTGAAAAAGAGTGGAAGGCCTATAATGATAGACATTTTGAACGATGGCAAGCTATGTGCTCAAAGCGAGGAATTTCAACAATTGATATTTCAACTGATGACGACCCAGCGCAAGCCCTAACTCAATTTTTTTCATCAAGGAGCTATTTGTGACAAGGCCCTTTGAAATATGCAAAAAAAAGTGTTTATGCTTGCTTACCCTGTTTTTCATTATAGGGATATATGCTCAAACCCTTAGTATAAGTCCAAAAGAAGTGTATGTTGGAGATGAGGCGGAAATCCGTTTTAGTTTTGAATGGAACGGGGAATTATTTTCAAACCATGAGGAGCAATTAGTTCATGTGATACATTCCTCCTCGATAGAGGAAAGCCTTGATAATAGCTATACAATAAAATCATTGCAACTTTTTCCAAGTCACAATGGATATGAACTTTCAATTATAGTTGTTCCATGGAAGGCTGGAACTCTAAATCTAGAACCCTTCGATTTGGCCACACTTTTTGATATCAATACTACATCAATATTGATAGATATTCCTGAGATTGAAATACAATCTATCCTTGCCCAAGTGCATGAAAAAGAGATACGAGCACCGCTTGGTCCAGTTATTATACCTGGAACGACTTATATTCTTGTTGTAATTGTTATTATTCTTTTTGTATTATGTTTACTAATTGTTATTATTTTAATACGGTTTCCACTCATAAAAGCGTGGGTAAAATCATTTGTAGGAAAAATATGGGCAAGCGATAATCTAAAAAAAGCATCTAAAGATCTTATTTTGCTTTCAAAACATTCTTCTTCGTTAGAGGCAAAAATCTTTGCCGCACGACTTTCAATTATTATTCGAACATATTTAGAAGGCCGATTCTATCATCCCTTTACTGCAGAAGCCACCAGTAGTTTTTTTACCATCTTTGATGAATTGTTTGCAGGTACTACATCATCTAAAGCAGAATCATTTTTACAAGACCTATATGAGATTTGTGTTCGTTGCGATTTTTTGCATTACGCTGGAAATGAAACAGAAAAAGCTCCACTAACACAAGCTGAAATAGAATCTCTCATTGAGCGCACTCGGCAAGCTATTATATACTTTGAAAAAGATGCAGACAGTGATGAAGAAGGGGGGGCATAATGGTTGTTGTAGAAAACCCACTTGCATTTTTATTATTGCTAGTAGTACCCCTTTATTATATTTTAAAAAGAGCAAAAATTTTTGCAAAACCAGCATTCCCGTTGACCCTACAAGATTGGAATGGTCAAGGCTTTGAGTGGGTGAACCCTGCGAGTAATCTTCTTAATACCGTTTCAAAGGTTCTGTGTATTGGCGCATATATTTCTCTTGTAGTAGCATTTTCAAACCCTACAATCGTACGAGAAGAAAGAGAGTATGCCGCAAGGTCATCAGAAGTGGTTTTTGTTATTGACATTAGTCCTTCAATGGCAGCCCTTGATATTGCAAATGGCACTCGGCTTGATGCTGCAAAAAGTGCAATACGTTTGCTTGTAAATGAAAACAAGGGGTCGGCATTTGGTTTAGTTTCATGTGCATCAAATTCCGCTTTGCTTGTGCCTCCTACTATGGATCACAATACACTTTTTACACAGTTAGAAATGATGCACATTGGGGAGCTTGGAGATGAGACAGCCTTAGGACTTGGCATAGCAACAGCGGTATACCATCTTATGTCAACATATTCTCCGAGAAAAACAATAGTATTATTAACAGACGGAGAGAATAATGCAGGTTCTATACACCCCGAGACAGCAGCAGCACTGGCCAAGGATTATGGAATAATTTTATACATTGCAGGTATTGGAACACGAGGGTCTGTTCCAATTGAATACATTGACCCAAATACCGGCCAAAAGTATGCGGGCTTTTTAGACTCAAGTTTTGATAATTCCTCTTTACGCACACTCACAAGTATCACTGATGGGAAATACTTTACTGTCGACACATTATCTTCTTTATCGCAAGCGCTGCAAACAGTAAAGAGAGAGCAAGCTGTTTCTCAGCCTTATTTTATTAAGCGAATCGCAGAGCCCCTTTACGAAAAAGCCTTGCTGTTAAGCATGATTCTTTTTTCTATAACATGGCTTCTCAGACGACTTTTATTACGGGAGGTGCTATGATTTTTCATTTTTCACAACCTGCCTATTTTCTATTGCTTTTACCGCTAATTATTGCTGTTTTATATACAATCACAAAAGCAAAAAGTATTATGCGATTACTCAGCACATACACAGGCCAAAATACCTCATCAGTGCATGCTGTAAAGATAAAACTCATTCTTAGAAGTGTTTTCTGGTCTCTTGGGTGGGTTTGCATGTGCGTTGCGCTTGCTGGGCCCTCGTGGGGCACAGAACTCGTACCAGTACAACGAAGTGGTAGGGCCGTTAGCTTTGTGTTTGATATTTCATACAGTATGATGGCAAAAGATATACAAGGAGACTCAACTCTTACGCGCTTAGAAAGCTCAAAACAGTTTGCTCAGCACCTTCTTGGAGTGCTTCCAGGTGTTGCAACTTCTGCTGTACTTTCAAAGGGAGATGGCGTTTTGGCTGTTCCCCTCACTGAAGACTACTATGCCCTTTCTAACCTTATCACATCCCTTTCTCCCACAATGCTTTCTCATCCAGGATCCAGTTTATCAAAAGGTATTCTAAAAGCTATTGATTCTTTTCCACCACAGTCAGCACGAAGCTCTTATATAATTGTGTTAAGTGATGGGGATGATACCGATGAGAATCTTTCCTCAGCGGTAGATACAGCAGTAAGTTTTGGAATTCATGTAATTTTTGTGGGATTTGGCTCTCAAGTGGAAAGTGAAGTTATTGCTGGCGACGGGGTAACCCGCGTAAAAACAGCCTTAAGAGCAGATAAGCTAGAATTGTTAGCACAAAAAAATACAGTTGATACTTTTTTTGCAAGTGAACAAAGCTCTATAAGCGATGTTGTTAACATTATAAAGCCTTCAATGTTTTTTACAGAAGAGGCTACAACAACGGGATATGAAGTGGAAACAATTAAGCGGCATGGATTTTTTATTGCGCTTGCACTCATACTATTTTTTATTGGCTTTTTAGTATATGTTTTTGCTCCGTCGCCGTTTTTTAGTCTTTTTATAAAAAATACAAAAGCAAGTATTATAATGCTTTTTATATTATCAGGTGGTTTGTTTACTGGGTGTAGTGAATGGTTTGTTGATGCAAAAGATGTGCTTGAAGGCTCCTATGCGTGGACCCGCCAAGAATATCAAGATTCTGTTGCTTCTTTTTTGGAAGTGAGTATGAGAGCCCAGGAGAAAAATGATCTGGAAATACTGCAGTATGGCTTATATGGGCTTTCATCAAATTATATTATGCAGGGTGAAATGGATGCGAGTTTAGCAAAAATAAATGAAATGAGTCCTGTAGTTCCTACCAGCCTAGATTTTGCACGATGGTATAATAAAGGCATTATTTTTCATAGGCGTGGGGACTATACTACTGCTGCATTTTGTTTTAAAAAGGCTCTGCTTATTGATAGCACAAATATACAAGCTAAAATAAATTTAGAACTTTGTCTGGATGATAGAAGGTCACAAGCTCAGCAGGGTGTGCAAGAAAGAATCCCGACAGCTGAAAAAACTGCCCCAGCAGGAGCTGACGATGCAATATTCTCACTTATTAGAGAAAATGAGGAAAATCAATGGAAGAACAAAGAAGTTTCGCCAGAAGAAAGCGGCATAATAGATTACTAAGGCCTTTTCTAATATGTCTTTTTATTCTCTTTTTGTTGTCCTTACACGGACAAGGCGTAAGTTTACTTCAATTTAGTCAAGAAAATGATTTTGCCATGTTGGAAGAGAGTGTTTTTATAATAAATATTTTAGATATAAGTCCATCTGATGTAGAAATAATAACACGGAGCTTTCCTCAGGGAGTGGAATTTATTTCAAGTGAAAAAAGCGATGGCTTTGTAAGACAAAATGATGGGCGGACGGCGAAAGCAACAACTATTTTATATACTTTGAGGTTTTCAAATAGTGGTACATATGATTTAGGCTCCTTACCTGTACGAATCAAAGGGCGCCCCGATAACATTGACTTTCCAACGGTACGAGTGCTCCCAAACCCTGCGGTATTGCTTCCGGAACTGTTTCTTGAACAAGTTTCACCATTTTATAGCTTGCATGAAGGAACACTTGAACTCTCAGCAAAATACTTTAAGAATATAGAAAGTATTGAAGTTGGCCTATCGGAGCACGCTTTAATTGAACAAAAAACTAGACATGTGGCAATTCCAACGCAAGATTTTGCTTTTAGCGATAATACTATTAAAATTTTATCACTATCATGTATCCCCTTTGCAAGTGGACAGCTTCTACTACCTGAAATTTCTGTAAACTTTATTGCATTTGATGGGGAAAGACACAGAATTTCACTTCAAAGCACGACAATCACTGTGTCTTCGCAAGATGATTATGCACCAGAAACATATGGAGAAGAGAGACATCTCCTTTCAACTTCAGAACAAAGGATTGAAGAAAGCCCAACCATTGAGCTGGAAAAAAAAGAAGCACTTACACAAGAACTTTTTGCGCTGCGGATTAAAGAAAAACATTCTGTCTTTCCCTTTAGTGCAAAAAATAAACGTGTCGAAATAGAAAAACGAGAGAACCTTCAAAATGATGATGAAGCATCTTTTTTTTGGAGCATGATAGCCCTTTTTAGTTCACTTGCTCTTATTGTAGTTGGATTTGTATTATTGCAGGTACAAAAACGCAAGGAAGAAACGGAAAAAAAACTTCCGTTTGTTCTATGCTTTACACTAGGTGTACTGCTGTTATGCATTTCGATTTTTTATGGGCGGTCACTTTATAATGAGTATGCCCTAGTATATGGAACACATATGCACGCGATTCCTGAGTTTGAATCACATATTGTTACTGCAGTTCATGCAGGTACTCGAGTCGAAATACTACGCTCCGCTGGTGATTGGTACCTTGTTTTACAGTTGGATGGCAGAAGTGGTTGGATTTTAAAAGATGATTGTGTTTTGATTGAGAAAGAGTAGGGAAATTATGAATTTTGGTGATATATTAGAACAATGGGAAAAAGGTGGGGGAGCGAAGGTACAAAAACTCCAAAACTCACCCAATAAAAAAGCAAATGCGCCTGAAAAAAAACACGATGTGATAAAAAAGAAAAATGACATGAATGCATGGCTTAATAAGTATGGTGTTGTTGACAAGGATAGACTTGTAAAAGACTATGAAATGTCAAAAGTGGTGCACTCTCATACTGCCGCAAAAAATGTACCTATCGATGCAACTATTGACTTGCACAGTTTTACGCAAGATGATGCGTGGAATCACTTAGATGCTTTTGTGAAAAGTGCAAAACAAAAAGGATTAAAAAAAATTTTAATTATTCATGGAAAAGGGATTCACTCAGATGATGACCCAGTTTTGGGAAGAATGGTACGATTGTTTATCGAGCAAAGTTCTCTGCTTGGTGCTTCTGGTCACCCAAAAGCAGCTCTTGGTGGAAGTGGTGCTACGTGGGTGATGGTTAAGTAAAACCTTGTGGTTAAAATGGGTATGTTTTTAAATATAAATAATAAAAACAATTCACAAAATATGCTTTTCCCCTCTTGCCATATTATTAGAATTTGAGTATCTTTATAATATGAATGATTTATATTCAGCCCTTGGTGTTTCAAAAACAGCTACGGCTGATGAAATAAAAAAAGCATATCGCAAACTCGCGCTTCAATATCACCCTGATAAAAATCCTGGGAATAAAGAATATGAAGATAAGTTTAAAGAAATAAGTGCTGCCTACTCTGTGTTAGGTGATGAGGCAAAAAGAAATCAGTATGACATGTATGGCTCAGCAGATGCCTATGCACAATCGCAGCGCTCAAGCTATAATCAAGGATATGGGCAAAATCCTTTTGGGGATGATTTTTGGGAGTGGTATTCGCAAGCAACACGGCCAGATGTAAATGGCGGGTATAGGAGAACTTACACATATCGACAAACAAAGCAAGAACCCATGACAAAAACAGATTACTTTTTTGCTCTTATACGATACGGCGTAACATTATTAGCGGGACTTGGGCTTTTTTGGTATTCGTTTATACTCATTCCTATTGGACCGATTTTATGCATTGCAGCAATTATTAATGGCGCTACAGGGGTTTTACGAAGTTTAAGTGGATTGCTTGGTGGCTCAAAGCAATAAATAAAAAAGGAAAATAACAATTGTTATTTTCCTTTTTTGTATGTAATACTTGAGTATAATTTGTGCATAACGACATAAACCGAACGTGAGTTCAGTAAGTTACTAGCAATAGATGTTTTGCTAAAGCGCTATTTTTCCCTAAATATTATTCTTCCGCGATTTAAATCATAGGGAGACAAGGCAACTTTTACATGGTCTCCTGGCACAATCCTAATATAGTGCTTTCTCATTTTTCCTGATAAATGTGCTAGAATTACATGCTTGTTTTGTAACTCTACCCTAAACATAGTGTTTGGCAATGCCTCTTTTACAACACCTTCAACTTCAATTGCTTCTTCTTTTGCCACAATTCCTCCATGGGATAATATACCCGAAAATTTCGGGAAAGTGAAAAAAAAGCAAAAAAACCTTAAAAAACATTTGCTTTTTTTTTAAATCACCTATATAATTTTAAGCAGAATGAGGATTGTTGTCAACTAGGGGAGATGAGGAAATGGAAAAAGATTTTACTGAAAAAATGCAAGGCTTACTAGTTGAGTCTAAGGAAGAGATTATGGATACCCTCATGCAGAATAATGAGGATTTCCGTGAAATTGTTGAAACTATGGAATCTAAAGATGTCGTAGATATTGCTTCTGATGACATTGATAGAAAAATGCTTGAAGTCATTGGGTCACAACAAATGAATCGCCTTAGTCTTATTGACTCAGCTCTAGCAAGAATTGAGCAAGGAAAGTACGGGCTGTGTATGCGCTGTAGTAAACGCATACCAGATGAACGCTTAGAAGCTATTCCTTATGCGGTACTCTGTATTGAGTGCAAAAGTAAGGATGAGCGGCAAAAACGCTATAACAGCTAGCTTCTTACGCAATACTACTTTCACACCACTTTCCTTTTGAAAGGTGGTGTGTTGTTGTGTACCCCGCTTCTTTTGCTGCCATTATGGCCGTGTCAAAGTGTGATGTAATAGAGTCAACACTGTGAGTATCTGAATTTATGGTAATTGGCACATTCTGATCCTTTAATAGCTTGAGAAAATCAGGTGAGGGATATGGTGTTTCTAGATGAGCGCGCTCCATTCCACCGGTGTTTACCTCCACAACCTTTCCGCTTTTTCCTGCGACTTTTGCCGTTTCTTTTAACTCATTCCTATACCAAGAATCATTTTCATCAAAAAATTTTAGTTGAGCATTTCTTTTTCTAACTAAATCAATATGCCCAATAATATCAAAGTCACAGGTTTGTATCATTTCTCGCTGCGCAGAAAAATATGCCTGTATAGCCTTTTTCCCATCCCCGTTAAAGTGCGTTTGTACACCGCTATAAAACTCTTGGGCTGGGCCATCAACGGTAAAGCATCCTCCCTTTTCGCCACTCGAAATGAGATAGTGCACAGAGCCGATTATGTAGTCCGGATTATAGGCTGCATAGGTATTTTTTGAGCAAGAGGAAACTGGAGGTAAGTATTCCGCTTCAAGGCCGGCAAGTATCTCCATCTTTCCATCATATTCTTTTTTTAGAGCTTCTACATCATGGAAGTATTGCTCGTAGTTTTTAGTTTGCATATGCCAAAAGGATGCAAATGGAAAGGCTGTGTGTGCAGAAAAGCCCAAAATTTGCACTCCTTGTTCAAATGCAGCCTTTGCCATGTCTTGTAGCGAGTTTACTCCGTCACAAAATGTTGAGTGAGTGTGATAATTGGTAATAATCATTATTGGTGCTCCTTAAAAAGTTTATGGCTCCACAAACAGCTTAAAGTTAGCAAAAATATCGTTAAATGCCTTTAAGCTTAGCGTTATAGTTTTTATATCTTTATTTTTTCCTGCACGCTCAATTGCAGAACCAATTTTGGCTAAATTTCCGAGTGATAGGGTAGCAGAACTACCCTTAAGGGTGTGCCCAATAGAAGTGAGGCTTACATAATCATTTGCTTTGATTGCAGCTTTTGAGAGCTCTAAAAATTGTTCTGTTTGGGTAATGTACTGCACTATTAATTCTTTTCCTAACGCTATGTCGCCGCCAACGGTATCCATAAAGTCGTTCCAATCCCAGAAATCTTTTGATTCTGTTTTACCCAAAAGGGTTTTTATGGCGGTGCTAGCGCTTGTCTTTGACTCAGAATCTTTTTGGACGATAAACTTTGTTAATAAGGCGCCAATATCTTTTCTTTTAAATGGCTTTGTTAAAATATCTGTTATACCATTTTTTTCATATGTTTTAAATTCTTCAGAATCATTGTTTGCGGTGCATGCAATAATCGGACCTGAATACCCAAGTTCTCTCATAGCGTTGCTTGCTTCAAGTCCTGACATTATTGGCATATGTATATCCATAATAACTATGTCGATAGAAGGGTCAGCCTTTATAAAATCGATGGCTTCCTGGCCGTTTGAAGCTGTTACTACGCTAGCTCCAAAATATGAAACAAAGGTTTCCATAAGTTTTTGATTAATTGGGTGGTCTTCGGCAATTAGTATTTTTTTGTGCTCAGCTAGTAAATGATGCACTTCATCTTCAATATTCTGCGTTTTCGGTAATTCTTCGAGAGAGTCAATAATACCAAACTCAGAAGGGACATTAAAGTAGTTTGATAACAGCTTTGTTAACGATTGGAACTTTATTGGCTTGTAAATATAATCTTCAAAATACTGTGTTGCTATTTTTTTTGTGCTACTATTTGCCTTTCCCTCATGGATCATTAAAAAGTACTTTGTGCTTTGTAGGCTCGGGTCTTTTCGAATATGCTTAGCAAGCTCATCACCACTCATGTTATCTAAAATCATATCTATAAAAACGATTGAGTATGGCTTTCCTTTTGCAACTGCTGCTTTCATTTTTTTTAAAGCTTGTTTGCCAGATGTTGCACCATCTATTTTAGTAAATTTGAGGATGCTCAGTTTTGAGTGCAGGCTTTTTAGTGCAACTCGTTGCCTATCAACAATTAAAATGGTAGTATTGTCCGGTATATCTAATTGTGATACAAGTTTGATTCTATCTTCAATGAGGCTACGAGGAGAAGATTCACCATCAAATTTTATTGGAATTGAAAACCAAAAAACAGACCCCTTCCCCTCATGAGACTTCATGCCGATTTTTCCGCCCATTGCTTGTACAATACCTTTAGATATAGAAAGGCCCAACCCTGTTCCGCCATATTTTCGTGTAATTGATGCATCGACTTGATAAAAATCGGTAAAAATTTTTCCTTGGCGGCTTTTTGCTATTCCAATACCTGTGTCGCGCACCTCAAACAGTAGCGTTGAATTATTTAAGCGTTGAGATAGTTTTACGTGTATGTATCCCGAAGGAGTAAATTTAATAGCATTTTTTATGAGATTAAGAAGTACTTGTTTTATTCGAGTTGGATCGCCTAAAACTGATGTTGGAATTGTGTAGTCAATATCAGTAATAACCTCGAGGTTTCTGTTATGCGCTTCTGGTGAAAGCAGCTCGGCCGTTTGTTCTGTAATTTCAACTATGTTTATAGGAATGTTCTCAATGGAAAATTTTCCAGAGCTTATTTTTGAAAAGTCGAGCAGGTCGTTTACTAAGGTTAAAAGAACATCTGAGCTAAAACGAATTTGATGTACAAAGTCTGTTTGCTCTGAGTTTAATGAAGTTTCACTGAGTAATTCTAAAGACCCGCTTATTGTTTGAATTGGTGTGCGTAATTCATGGATAGTGCTTGCAAGGAATTGCCCTCCTGTTGCACTATATTCTTTTGCAACCTTTGCCATCTTATACCTTTGAGTTTAGTACTTCAATTGCTTTTTGGATAATTGCATCCGGTTTTAGAGGTTTAATAAGGTAGCTTTTTGCACCAAGGCTAAGGGCTTGTACAACTGACGCTTTTTGAGTTGCATTAGAATATACAATTACGGGACTTGAGTATTGTTTTGCCCTCAAATTCATTAATATATCAAATCCTGAAATGCCTGGCATAAATACATCTAGGATTACAAGATCAAATACACGCTTGTTTGTGGCAGCTAGGAACTCTGAACCAGAAGGGAAAGACATAACTTCTGCATTGATTGAAGCAAATACCTTTTCAAGCAATGTCCTAACAACTGCATCATCATCTACAATGGCAATTACAAGTTTTTTATGATCTTCGCCCTCTGCATCGAGAACTCCTGTTTCTGAGAAAAAGCGCATTTCTACCAAGCCATCGCCAGCTTCATCAGTTGCACTTAATATTTTGTCTGCAATCGTATCAGTAAGTTCTGTGTCTGAGCTATCATTGATAAGAGTTGCTAAAACCCCAGAAAGATCCTCAACTACCTCAAGGTCATTGTATTCAACATGTCCACGTACAAAGTCACGGGTAAATGAGTCGAGGGATAAAATTTTTATATGCTTATGTCTAACGCGCTGGTCACTTATTACATTATTTAAAAGAAATTCTAGGTTTGCGGAGTCCGAAAAGCCAAGAGTAAGGTTTGTAAGCATCAAAACAATTTTTGGGGTAGATAACTTGTTTGCATCAATCATCTCACTAATCTTATAGCGAATCATTGCGATTTTATCTCGGTTTAAACCCTGAGCAACTTCAATAAAAATAATGTTATCATTTAAATGTGTTTCCATTATGCTGAGTGTGGTATCAATGGATAGAGGAGTTTTTAGTACTCGCCCGATTGAATCAAAAAATATATCAAATTTTATTGGCCTATTAAAATATTTTATAACCTTAAACGGTAAAAGCTGTGCTAGAAAATCTTGGCTTAGAGCAGGACCTGTTAATATTATGGGAATTGAAACAGCGTTTGGGTTGTCGCGTTTTTTTTGTAAAAAATCCATCAACGATTCAAAGGAATCTTGCAAATCTATGAGTATGAGGTCTGGAAGTGAGGATATTGCCTTTGTGAACGCATCTCGCCGCCCACTTGCAATTGAAACCTCTATCCCTACACTAGAAAGTTTTTCTTTAAGAAAATCTCTAAAAAGAGGAGGGGCATCAATTATCAATACTTGTTTCATGTATACATAATAACTCAATTTTGGTATAATAGCAAGTATGAAAAACGTATTTGTGTTACTTGCTGATGGGTTTGAAGAAATGGAAGCTGTTCTTCCTATTGACTTAATGAGAAGAGCAGGTATATCAGTGTGTGTAGTAAGTATGAATTATTCGCTGAAAGTTGTTGGCTCTAGAGGTATCGTTGTTGAGGCAGATAAGCTATGTACTGAAGTGGATGACGAGCATTTAAAAGCAGCTTTGCCTGATGCAGTTTTTTTGCCAGGTGGTCTAAATGGAAGCTTAAATCTTTCAAAGCATTCTTTTACTCCAACATTTTTGCAAGCAATGATTGAAAATAATAAAATAATTGCGGCAATATGTGCTTGCCCGCCAATTGTTTTAGCCCCTCTTGGGTTATTAGACGGTAAAAGCTTCACTTGCTATCCAGGCATGGAAAAACTAAAACAATATGCACCAGATGCGAATCTTTCAGGCCATAAAACTGATAGGGTTGTAAAGAGTGGAAACCTCATTACAGCTCAAGGACCAGGTAGCGCTGCAGAGCTTGCTTTTACACTTATTGAAAAACTCATTGATACTGAAACAAGTAAAAAGGTAAAAACAGAGGCTTTGTTTTTCTAAACCGAGTATAAGTAGTTGCTGTTTTTTTACACCTTTAGAGCATTATGTGCTATACTTAGGGTATGAAAAAGATAAAACTTATTATTCAAAGTGTTTTTTGGCTTGCAGTTATTTCTATTGGCCTCTTTTTTTACTTGAGGGCAAGTGCACAATATAATACCATGGAAGTGGGTTTTTATGGGCTTCCAGAGAGTACCGAAACTGCTATAATTAACTGGTTAAATGATCGAAATATCGATTGGAAACCTGTTATATATGAAGAAACGCGTCCACTTGCAGACCAGCTACAGGTTCCATCTCGCCTAAACCTTCTTTTTACTACTGACAGTAAAAATATGGATTCTATTGCTCCGTATGTTCGAACAGCTAAAACAAATAATCTGCTTCTCATGCCTATTTCAATACGTACAGCAGTGCAAACAGGAGGAAGGCTTACCGCCACCCCTCTTTTACTCGACCACTTTCAGTTTTCTTACAATGTAGGTTCCCTCAGAAATTTAGCTGTAGCAATACCTACTAATTTTACCGACTTAGAGGTTATAGGACAAACGGTAATTAATAACCGTGTCGGAACTTCCTCTACGGCGCCAATACTGTGCGCAGGAGGTGATGACAATGATATAATTCAGTTTTTTTCTGCAATGCTAGAAACTATGCATGGTATTGAAAACTATGAAATAATGCAATCGCTCTTGGCGCAATCCGTAATAGATGTACGTGGTAATGACTTTTTAGAAAGCACCGCTTTTAATACATTTTTTTCCTTACCACAGGTTGTTGATACGCTACAAAAAATAGTAGCATGGGAAAGGGCGGGTTTTTTAAGTTCTTCTTGGCTCAACTTGTCTCGTGAAGATATTACAAGGTCAATGGAAAACAACTCTGCAGTTTTTACCTTTTTGCCATTTAGCACTTATGAAACGCTTTCACAGGCAGCAAAAAATAACTATGCCCCATGGTTTATGCCATCAGGGGGAATTCGAGAAACAAGGTACCTTGTTGCGCCTTCGATTGTTGTAATGGAGTTTTCGTACGTAAAATCGCCTTTACAATCAGCCAGACAGTCAGCAAAAAAGAATAATCTAGCATCGTCTCTTATTAGTGAGCTTGTTTCAGGGTTTGTTCAAACAGAATTAAGTGAAGCAACGCAGCTTGTTCCAGTGAATGCGACAGCTACGATAAATGAAGAAGGTGCGGGAGAAACACGGCAGCTATTTACCTTGGCTGATGGAATAATATCGGATATTTCAACTGCTACCTTTGTGCGACAAGGGGATAAAATTCAATTTGCACAAGCATTGAGAAGTGAGGTATCGAAAATACGAACTGAAATGTAAGGTTATTGTTTTTTACGCCATTCGCCAGGGGTAATGCCTTCAAGTTTCTTAAATTGTGTATGAAATCTTTGCAACGAGCCAAATCCACTTTTTTGCGCAATAATATCGAGTGACGTTTTTGTTTCTTTTAAAAGCTTTTTACTGTGCGAAATCTTTGTTTCAATTATTTCTTGATGTAATGTTTTTTTCATTTCTAAAAAAAATTTCTGCTCTAAGCTTCGCCTCGAAATTGGAATTTCTTGTATAATGTCATTAACGGTTATACCTTTATGACATCTGTTTTTAATAAAATTGAGAGCTTTTTCTACAAAAGGGTCTTTTGCTACTATCATGCGGGTAGACTCTCTCTCTACTATGTCTAAGGGTGATACTACTTGGTGAGAAATATTTTGAAAGTTTTTTCCAGTTGGATGTATGAGGTTACTCAAAAGTTCAGCAGCTTTAAATCCAATTGATTCGTAGTCTACTCTGATGCTCGAAAGAGATGGATTTGCAATTTCACATAGAATATCTTCGTTGTCTACTCCCAAAATTGCAATTTCATTTGGGATTTGTATGTTTGCAGCGGTACATGCATGAGTGATTTTTAAGCCGATGGTGTCGTTCGCAGCAAAAAGTGCTGTAGGCTTCTCTAAACTACCAAGCCAATAGCATAACATTTCTAGCTCGTAGTCAAGTTTTTCCCACCACGATAAGCCTTTTTCAAGTATACAAGATTGAACCTTTTTGACCTTAGGTGAAAGCACGTTTAAAAAACCCTCATAGCGGTACGAAGACCAACGTATATTTGGTATACCTACCCATGCAAAATGCTCAAACCCTAGAGATAAGAGATACCTGCCTGCTTTTTGGCCTGTTTCAAACTCATCGTTATGAACTTCAAAAAAGCCACTGTATTTTAAAGCCCCCGCAATATCAACAATTGGCACTTGATACTTTTTTAATTGATATATTTGATCTTGACTTTCTATGCGTGATATAATTCCATCAAGAGTTTCTCCTACATGGGATGCAAACATCCAATCTGACCCTAAGAGATTCCAATCTATGTTTTTTTTTGCATATTTTATGATTCCCTTTGCAAGTCCTCTTGTGTACGCATCATCAATAGCAATATCTAATCCAATGTTCATAATGGTAGTATATCATATTTTTGCGCAAAATGGAATAGTTTGTACGCAAAAAAAGAATTGGCATAATTAATTAATAATGTATAATAAAAACGTAATTTACAATTAACAATGTATAATTAATAATGAGATGCGAGACAACTGGAAAGAAGCTTAAAAATTAAAGGATTATTAACCTTTTTAAGTTTATAACAGAGCTCGACACTTTGGCTATTATTATTGTTGTATGGTAAAGACTCATCTTTTTGAAGTGTTTTTAAGAAGAATGCAGGAAAAATTATAAATTATTAATTATCAAGGGGGAATTATGAACGAGATACCAAAAGTTGGGTTGGGTACATTCGGTTCAGATAGTGTGAATAATGAAAGTATTGGTGCCGCTGTAGAGTATGCGATAAAAATGGGGTGGAGGCATATTGACTGTGCTTCTGTTTATGGAAATGAAGATGTTATTGGTGCAACACTTAAAAAGCTATTCTCAGAAGGTGTGGTAAAGCGCGAGGATTTATGGGTAACATCAAAGTTGTGGAATGATAAACATGCTGAAGAAGACGTTATTCCATCGTGCAAAAAAACACTTTCTGATTTAGGCTTAGACTATGTTGACTTGTACTTAGTACACTGGCCGTTTCCTAACTACCATCCACCTAATTGCACAATTGATTCAAGAAGTCCCGATGCTAAGCCGTACATAAATGAAGATTTTGTAAAAACTTGGCGAAAAATGGAAGAGCTTGTTGAAATGGGATTAGTAAAGCGAATTGGTACATCAAATATGACTATTAAAAAATTCGAACAGTTTTTACCATGTGCAACTATTAAGCCGTATGCAAATGAGCTTGAATTACATCCCCATTTTCAACAACCTGAGCTATTACAGTATATCATTGATAAAGGGATAATCCCCATTGGTTTTTGTCCTCTTGGTTCCCCTGGAAGGCCAGAAAGAGATAGAACAGAAAACGATACTGTTGATATGGAAGATCCAGTAATTGTAGAAATTGCAAAAAATCATGGAGTACATCCAGCTTCAATTTGTTTAAAGTGGGCAAGTGCAAAAGGGGCAATACCGGTTCCTTTTTCAACAAATCCACGTAATATTGATAGCAATTTTAAAGCTGTAATGGAAGACCCACTAACCGATGATGAGATGAATGCAATTTCTAAAATTGATAAAAAATGTAGGCTTGTAAAAGGCCACGTATTTTTATGGGAAGAAGCAAAGGATTGGGAAGACCTCTGGGATGAATAGAAAATGCTGAAAGCATTTTTTATAATTAGCAATTAATAATTGAAAAAAATCCTATAAAACCGTGCAACCTACGGATTTATAGGGAAAACAGAGATAAGAATTGATAATATAAGGAGAAAAGAATGGAATTAATTAATGGAAAAAAAATGGTTGGGGGTGTGCTTCCCGGAAATAGCACCGCTGAATTAAAAGAATTTGACATCCCAGTACCTGGGCATGGGCAAGTTTTGGTTAGAACAAAAAGTTCTACAATTTGTGGTAGTGATATTCGCTGTATTTACCGCGAACACTTAGGAAAAGGGCCTGAAGGCTACCAAGGTGTAATTGCGGGGCATGAACCATGTGGTATCGTTGAAGAAGTTGGGCCTGGAATGAAGAAATTCAAAAAGGGCGACAGAGTAATTATTTACCATATCTCTGGTTGTGGTGTATGCCATGACTGTAGAATGGGATACCAAATTTCTTGTTCGAGCCCTCACAGAGCTGCATATGGATGGCAACGTGATGGTGGTATGGCACCATATATTTTAGCAGATGAAAGGGACCTTGTAGCTCTTCCAGATGAATTAACATACACAGACGGCGCGCAAGTTGCATGCGGTTTTGGTACAGTTTATGAAGGAATTGAAAAAATTGGTATTAGCGGAAACGATGTAGTGCTCGTTGTAGGACTTGGTCCTGTTGGGCTTGCTGCACTCATGCTCGCAAAAGCTTTGGGGGCTTCAATGCTTATTGGCGTTGAAGGCATTAAAGAAAGAGCAGATTTTGCAATTGAAAAAGGTCTCGCAGATTATGTTTTTGCACCAGGTGAAGATACTGAAGCAAAAATTCGTGCCCTAACAGGCGGAAAAGGTGTTGAAAAAGCAATCGACTGTTCAGCTCACCATGAAGGAAGGGCTTTAGCTGTTAGAGCTACTCGCCAATGGGGAAAAATTGCCCTTGTTGGAGAAGGTGGAACAATGACAGTTAATCCAAGTCCAGATATGATTCATGATCAAAAAACAGTGTATGGCTCATGGGTAACATCTATTTGGAGAATGGAAGATCTCGTAGAACGCCTAGTGCGCTGGGGTATCCATCCTGAAGATTTGGTAACTCACCGTTTCCCACTTGAAAAAGTATCCGAAGCTTACGAATTAATGGCTTCAGGAAAATGTGGTAAAGTTGCTGTGTGTTTTGATGAAGAATTGAAATAAAACAGAATCAATTGATAGACACATTTTAAAATGTGGGCGAAATGAGGGTAGGGTAATTTATTACTCTATCCTTTTTTTATGCATTTTTATGAAAAAAGGAAAACTTGAGTACTTTGCCTATTATTTAATACCGCTAGCTATTGTGGTCTTGGTGTTTTTATTTTTTTTTACTTGAAAAATGTATAGTAATTGTATATAATTCTGAAATTAGCGGAACAGAACGTAAAGAAAACCCAAGAGGGACAACTTTTTTATTTTTAAGGGTTTGGAGGAAAAGATGAAAGGAAAAATTTTAGGAGTGCTTGTTGCACTGTGTATGGTATGTGCTTTTGTTGGTTGTGCTGACCCAGTTAGCGAAAAGCCTGGTGAAAATAGTGATGCTATCTATAAAGATTCTGCATTTGTTGGTACGTGGGTAGGATATGATACTCATAAAGAGGGCGATAAGGTCTACGCATGGAAAGAAATTTATATTCTGTATGATACTGGGGAAGGTCTATGGAAAAGAGAGGCCATAGGAGAACCTTATGAGGAACTGGCAGATAATACTGTTGTTTGGAGTCCTCTTTCAAATACAAAAATACAATTGACTGAAACCTCTACAGAGGGATCTCAAACTCCTATTAATAGAACGGGGTACCTATCTGGAGGTGGTACACAATTATATGCAGGTGGTCAGCAATACAAAAAAGTGAATGAAAGTAATACAGAAATATATAAAGATTCTGCATTTGTAGGTGCATGGATATATAAAAACGATTCTACACCGAAATATATATATATGTTGACTGAAGAGGGCATAGGCCAATGGGAGCAAATTCCAGAATTCGAAGGCGAAGACCTCGATGGAACTAGGCCTCTTATTTGGACCCCCCTTTCAGATGGGAGAGTTCAATTGACAGAATCTAAAGAACCGACAGGGATTGAAATAACTACAGGGACTTTATCAGAAAATGACACAAAATTAACTGTTAATCATGAATATGGTGGAATCAGAGTATACACAAAGCTTCCGTAGGTTTTTTGAGCATGCCAAAGATTTTTACCTGACATGAATGGGCTTTGGCAATCTTAGTGTGGCGTACTAGAGGAATACTCAAAAAAAATCTGCGTAATCTGTGGTTTAAAAAAACTGTAATAAATACTACAATCCGCCTATAATAAAAAAGGCCATGTAGAGCACAAGGCAAAAATAACCCGCACTTAAAAAGGGAATAAAGGGAAGAGACATTCGAGATGTTCTTTTCCCTTTTTTTATTAGGAAAAGAATGGTATAAAATAATAAAGCGAAAAAGCACGCAATAAGAGTTGCAAAAATAAATCCTCTTAATCCTAATACTATACCCATGGCACAAGCAAACCAGATATCAGCAAGTCCCATTTTTCCTCTACACAGTAAAAAAACAATGGTAAATGTAAAAAGTGCAAAAACGCCAGCTGTGGTACTTGAAGAAAGCCGTTGTAACACAATATGCGTAGTATAATCGCTTGCAAATACTATAAATACCTTAGAAATAAAAACAAGCGCAATCATTGCTATACTAAATAAGCGTGGGACCTCCCCTTTTTTTATATCCAATAGTGAAAACAGTATAGCACAAAAGGCTAGTATCGAAATGGCAGGAAAATCTATAAGGGATAAAGGAGTTGTTATAAAAAAAGCTTCTAGCATATGTTTATTATAACACAAAGCATTCTATGTAACAATATCACTATAATAGACTGTATGTGTGTAACTAAATCACTGTAGTATTTTTAAAAAGATTATATAATACTAACATATCAATAAATTAATTCGGAGGACTACATGTCATTAATCGGAAAAGAAATAAGCGATTTTACAGTTCAAGCTTATGCAAATG
>CAYJFX010000008.1:0-35095 GCA_964369735.1 uncultured Treponemataceae bacterium | reverse complement strand
AAACAAATCTTCATTTCCTTCATAGGGTCTTACTTGAATTACTTCTGCAAGGTAGGCAGGTCTTAAATCTTGGATAGCCTCTATAACCTTAGTTGTACCATCATTTACTGGATTTAAACTCATGTTTTTAGCCTTACCTATGTTTCGTATGAGTATTTCTCCGTTTTGAAGCTTTTGTTTTTCTTCATTTGTTAATTTGTTGTTAAATACATCGGTTGCATAAAATGGGGATGTAAACAATGCTAAGACTATTATGCTGAAAAATAATTTTGTTAACCTAGTTGCCATATCGGCTCCTCTTGTTCTATGGTGTGATTTTCTAAAAGACTTGCAATGCAAATCATGTTTTTTTCGTTCGTATCGTTACTTGTAGAGCTATAATATTCTTTTGAATCACTAAATACAACTAATGTTTTGGCATCAATTTCAGAAGGAAATACATTCACTTTCTGAAGTGATAGCCCTGCATTTTCGCATGCGAAATCAAATAAAAATTCTAAATCAGTATTTCCAACTATTATTACATTCTCGCAATTGCTTTTATAGATTACATCACAAATAATCTCTTTATAATCTTTCATTAGGCGGGCAGTGCGTTTAAAATAACGAGAACTCCTATGCATGAGTTCGTTCATACCACTAGGAGTTAAAACATACTGAATGTTTCTTGTTGAGATTTTCTTCATGTACAACCAGCCCTTATCACTAAAGCGCTTTAAAAGTGCGTTAGTCATACCCAAAGATAAATTTGTTGAAAGAGCGAGCTCACGTTGGCTTGCATTGGGGTTTTGGCTGAGTGTTTTTTGCACTTGCGATAAGTGCTTAATATCTGTTTCTTGTTGCATAAATTTTAAAGAGACCTTTGCCATTGGCAAGGCGTAATTGGAGGGTGTATGATAGGTAACAATGCCATGGCCGAAACACATTTGCACCTTACAAATCAATTGTTCAATTATTGAACATTATAGTGTATTGAATGTTTTTTATCAAGTAGAAAAGCTTATAAAGTGTGAAATTTATTTTTTATCTTACTGTAGATTGCCAGTAAGGTTTGTTTGCAATGTATTACATTATTGAGTTTTTCAATTTGAAATGCAATATCGTTTGGGTAGTCATGAGTTAAGGTATTTTTCATTTCTCTCAATTCATCCCACTCAGTTTTATTATTAAGAAGGCTATGCTTTTCAAGTATATTAAGATTGTCTATAAATGTTCTTTGGTCATTATCACCCTCTAAAAGAATACACATGTTTTTTATAAGGGATGTGCCAATTTTATCTTGTAATTTTGTAAATCGATAAATGAGTTGATCTAGTGCCATAACTTCATTGCTGGTAAACGCATTATAGTTTTTTCTGTCATCGGAAAAAGGTGTGCAAGTTTTAATAGGCTTCGCTAATGTAGTGTACATGTTTATCACACTCTTGCAAAGATTCCTGTATTCTAAGCTCAACAATACTTCCACTCATAATAATTCTCCTGTTTGTAATGCTTGTGTAATTATTTCTCTGTTATCTGTTTCATTTAGGTTTTTAAAGACTACATCTATTTTTTGATCACCAATAGTATTTTTTAGGCTTACTTTAAATTGCAACATATTTTGAAAGGTGCTTAGATTTTTTTCACAATCAATGAGTAAGTCAATATCACCACCTTTTTTTGTGTCGTCTACTCTTGAGCCAAAAAGGTATACTTTTGCAGTGTGAGAAAATTGCTCTTTTGTGCACATCTTTATTGCCTGTATCTCTTTTTCTGACAATCTCATTTCAATAATTCCTGATTTCTAATTCCTAATGCATTTTGTTTATTATCTGCAAGAATTACACAGACTTCTAAATAAGGGACTTGGAAATCATGAAAATCTGCTGGGCTACATAATTATTAATTATACATTATTAATTGTAAATTAAATACCCATATTCATGCAAGATCTTACTTCATTGAGCGTATTAACTGCCATTTCACGGGCTTTGTCCACACCGTTTAAAAGAACTTGTCTAATATAATCTTCTTGTGATTCAAGCTGCGCTCGTCTTTCTCTCATTGGGCGTAATGTTTCATTTAAACTTTCAGTGAGCGTGTTTTTAAGCATACCACCACCCCCATCGCCAATTTTTTCTGCAATTAGTGCAGGCTCTTCACCACTACAAAGTGATATGAGCATTAAAAGGTTTGCGACTTCTGGTCTATTGTCTGGGTCATAGGTAATAAATCTTTCTGCATCTGTTTTTGCTTTTTTAATAAGTTTTGCCGTTTCGTCCTCGCTTGCGCTGAGCATAATGGCATTTCCGCGGCTTTTGCTCATCTTAGAATTTCCATCTAACCCTAAAATAGCTGGAGTTTTACTGAGTAGGGCTTGTGGTTCAGGAAAAACAGGATTATTAGGGCTAAACTTTTCGTTAAATCGTCTTGCAATTGTTCGGGTAAGTTCTAGGTGGGGAAGCTGGTCTTTTCCAACTGGAACCACCGTTCCCTTGCAAAATAAAATGTCACATGCTTGGTGCACGGGGTAGGTATACATTCCCGCATTTACGCTTTTAATACCTGCACTAGCAATCTCTTCTTTAACCGTTGGGTTTCTGCTAAGTTCTGAGTTTGATACCAGAGTTAAAAAAGGTAGCATGAGCTGATTTGCTTCTGGAATATATGAATGGGGATAAATAATTACATCATCAGATGGTTCTATCCCTGCTGCTAAATAGTCTATTACCAATTGTTTGGTATTTTGTGATATTTCGTGAAAAGCGTCATGGTCTGTTAATACTTGGTAATCTGCAATAAGTATACAGGTTGGAACATTCATTTTTGAAAGACGAACCCTGTTTTGTAATGAGCCAAAATAGTGGCCTATATGAAGCCTTCCTGTTGGGCGGTCTCCTGTGAGAACACGGTATTTTTTTGGATTTGCTTGTATATCTTGTTCTAATTTTTTACTTTTTTCAAGTGCTACTTCATAGGTATCTGACATGCTCATTTCCTTAATTGATTGTTTATCATAGATTAGCATAAAGACATAAATATGTAAAGTCATAGTCGAAGTCGAGCAGGAAAATTAATTTTAATCCAAAAGTGTCCTTTTTATAGCCGCTGATAAACAGGATTAAACAGGATAATGGTATTTTTTTACTTTACACCACAAAAAACATCCTTTACATCTTGTTAATTCTTGCGGCTAAATTTCATTAGTTATTCAAAATTGATTTCCCTGGAGCATATACGATTTTGCTTGACAACTTCATTCGAGCATGGTATATTAGATTATGAGTGCACTTCTAATTATTGATCCACAAAATGATTTTTGCCACCCCGATGGCGCCTTGTACGTTCCAGGAGCTCAAGATGACTGTGTGCGTCTTGCAAATTTTGTAAAAAACAATCTTACAGATATAAATTCAATGTACATTACTCACGACACTCATCCTTTTTATCACATATCCCATCCATCATACTGGATAACTTCAGCTGGAGAGACTCCTGATACGCTCACCGCTATAACATATGATGATGTAATAAACGGTTTGTACCTTCCGAGAGATCCAAGTTTAAGAGCTCACGTTGAGTATTATTTGCAAACGCTCCAAGCACGCGGTAGATACACCTTAACATTGTGGCCTCCTCACTGTTTAGTTGGCTCAATAGGTGTAGCAATAGAAAAAAATGTTTGGCAAGCTGTCCATTTGTGGGAAAAAAATTCAAATGGAAAGAACATAATACATATTGAAAAGGCCCCTAACCCGAACACGGAGCATTATAGTTGCGTACAAGCAGAGGTACCAGATGCAAATGATCAAGGAACCTGTACAAACTATGCCTTCATTAACGCTCTAAAAGAAGAAAGTAACATATTTATTGCTGGTGAAGCTTTGAGTCATTGTGTTGCAAATACAATTAAAGATATTTCTCTCTATGTGCCACTTTCAAACATGACTTTATTAACAGATTGCACTTCATCTATACCTGGATTTGAATACGAGTCTGAAAAATTTATTAATGAAATGACTGCCCGAGGTATGAAAACAGCGGTAAGCACCAAAGTGTGTGCCCTTGTGAATGCTTAATTTTGAATAGCTGTTTTTTATGTAAAAACACAGGTTCTACAGATTATTACAATTAAAACTTTATAAAAAAATCGCCTAAACTCTTAACTCAATTACAACATAAAAATGCATTAATTTTTGTATTGTAATTGAGTTATATTGTATAAAAATATAGAATAGCTAAAAAACAAGAATCCTATAAATCTGTGGCTCCTTTTTAATGTACTGAGCCGTTTACGGTATTAGTAGTAGTTAAAGACTTTCCCTCTACCAGTAAGTTTTTGCCAGCAATTTGAACGTTATGACTTACAACCTTTATTTCAACAGCAAAAAACTCTTCTGCACCAATAAGCTCTGGTTTATCGGTAGCATCTTCACTTCCTTCAAGTGTTACAAGGCTTCCAGGTTTTGCCCATTCACAGGTTAACGGTTCTACACATTCCGTTCCATTTGCATCTGTATAGTCAGCCGCTAAAAGCATTCCGTGACTTTCTATTCCACGCATTTTTCGTGGGGCAAGATTGTAGGCAATAATTACGTGCTTGCCTAATAGATCTTCTTCTTTTAAGTATGGTACTAAGCCCGAAAGAATTGTGCGAGTTGTGCCTGTTCCATCATCGAGAGTTTCAATATAAAGCTTGTCGGCTTCTGGATGCTTTTCTACGGTTAGTATTTTTGCAACTCGAAGAGATATGTGTTTATTAAAGTGCTTAACAGGATTTTCTGCCATTACTATTTCAGGTACAGCTTTTTTTTCTTTTTTCTTTTCTTTACTTTTTGTGCCATTTTCCTTAGCTTCTTTTCGCTCGGCTTGTGTTCCGCTGTATCGCTCTCGGTATGTATTTATTGCTTTATCATCAAGTGGTGTAAATACAATTTCGGGATTTTCAATGCTTGTAAGTCCATCTAGTATTCCTAAATTATCCCATAAAAGCGCATTGCCTGCATTTTGTGTACCAATTTTTGCCGTGCAGCCAGCCTTACCAAAAAAGCCTAACACCTTTTCTGCGTATTGAGGAATAAAGGGATGTACCATTATCATCAAGTCTTTTATTATATAGCAAAGGTCACGAATTAAGCTTGCTGCCGCACTTGGGTCAGTGTTTCGTGTTCTCCAAGGCTCACCATCTTGAAAAGCTTTATTAGCTATATCAGATATTGCAAAAATTTCATGAATAGCATCTTTGAGGTTTGCCCATTCAAAATATTCTGTAACTTTTTTTTCTCCGTCAAGTACCTTAGCCCAAAGTTCCTTGTTTGCTTCACCGTCTGGAATTATGCCATTGTAGTAGCGACTTACAAAGGTAGTTGTTCTGTTTACCAGATTTCCGAGGTTTCCAATCAATTCTGAGTTTAACTTTACTTGAAAATCATTCCATGTAAATTGTGTGTCCTGCTTTTCTGGTCTATTATAAAAAATATAAAAACGCCAAGCATCTGCTGGAATTCCTGATTCTTTAGCGTCACTTCCAAAAACGCCTACGCCTTTAGATTTACTAAATTTGCCGCCCTCATAGTTTAGGTATTCAGAGCTACTCATGTGGTAAAGTTTAGTCCATTCTTTCCCGCTTCCAATAAGAGTAGAAGGAAAAATTACCGTATGAAAAGGTATATTATCCTTTCCTATAAATTGAAAAAGGTCTACAGGTTCCTTTGCATTAGCAGCATTTGATTCTGAGGGAAGCCACCAAGCTTTCCAATCCGGAACTTCAGCTTGTGAAATTTCACCTTTGTTTGCTTTTTCCTGCATAAGATTTTCAAGTGCATTTGTAATTGATATATAGCCAATTGGGGCATCAAACCAAACATAGAAAACCTTGTTTTCAAATCCTTCTTTAGGAACAGGTATTCCCCATTTTAAATCTCTAGTAATAGCTCGTTCATGCAATCCATCTCTAATCCAGCCCTTAGTCATTTGAACAGCATTTTTTGCCCAACGTCCTTTTTCACTTGTTTCGTTCATCCATGGACCATATTCTTTTTGAATACTTGGAAGGTCTATGTATAGGTGCTTTGTAGATCGTAACTCGGGAGTTGCAGAACATGTAAGACAGCGTGGACTTTTTAGTTCTGTTGGTTCTAATAGTTTTCCGCATGATTCACATTGGTCTCCTCGTGCGTCGTCGTATGCGCAGTGAGGACATTCTCCCCTAACATAGCGGTCGGCTAAAAACCTATCGCAACTAATACAAAAAAGCTGTTCAATTGTTTGTTCTTTTATAAAGCCTCTTTCATCAAGAGATCTAAACATGTCTTGTACTATAGTTGTTTGCTCTGAGTCAGATGTACGCCCAAAGTGATCAAAGTTTATTCCAAACCACTCATATATTTCTTTGTGAATTGTATGATAATAATCACAAAGCTCTTTTGGGGTTTTTCCTTCTTCTAAAGCTTTTGTTTCTGTTGCGGTTCCATATTCATCGGTACCACAAATATACATGGTATCGTATTCTCTACTTCTACAAAATCGAGCAAAAACATCTGCAGATAATACTTGAATTAAATTTCCTAAGTGAGGAATATTGTTTACATAGGGTAGGGCTGAAGTTATAAGACGTCTATTCATAGACAATAGTGTACTATTTTTTTGCTTTTTTTGCAAGCTGCTTTTTTTTGCCAGTTCTAATTGTTAATGAAATTGTTTTTTCTGTTTCGTATCCTGGTGGTATATCTATATCCCAATAAAAGATATTACTGTGTGCTTCATATTGACTTTCAAATGAGTTTTCTTGTCCTAGTCGATACGTATAGTACGGTTCAATGGAAAATCCGCATTCTTCATTTACCTCAAATGCAAAACTTGTATTCACTTCAACATCTTCAAGCCTAACAAATGAAACACCTTCTTTTACAACCCAGGCGTTTTCTGTATTTGGCTCTTCTTTTGTGCCTTTAGAAATAATTTCAGCTTTTAATAAGTCTTTTTTTGATGAACAAAATGAAATATTATTTTCAATTGCAAATTTTGCTTTTAGATTTAATAATCCTTCATTTTTAATTATGTACTGTACGAGTATTCCATTTGCGTTAAGGTTATAATTTTTGCGTATTGTTATAGGTATTTTTTCCTCACCCCACTGACAGGAGGCTACGAGACGTAAGGTGCTTTTTGCTCTGTTAAATGATGCTTCAGAGTATTCGAGTGTCGTCAATTTTGAATTGCTTATCACCTTTCCTGTGCTTAATTTATTAAAGTCTGCCTTTGTTAATAAGTGGTCAACAAATAATTTTTTTGGATAGGTATCTGCAATTTTATCTATTTTTTGTATGCGCTTACTTGCGAGGCAATAATTTGTGCTACTTTCGATTGCATCAAGCTCAAATACACTGCCTCCTTTAGAAGTTATAAATGCGTTATATGCATTAAAAAAGCATAAATACTCTCTATTTCCATCATGGTTAAAATCAAAAGTACTTGTATTTTCAGTAAATCCTTCGGCTTCACGAATAAGCTTTTCAGCTTCTAAAAGGCTTTTATATGCACTCTGTAATAATTTTTTATCTCGTATTCCGCCTTTACCTGTATAAATATATGCAGAGTAATGTTGCGCTTCAAATAAATATTCTCGAGCTAGTTTTTTGCGAGCCTTGTCACTTCTGCATTGGTTTACTAGGGTGCTGGTGTACATCATGCGAGAGTATAATGCATGTGCCTCTGGGTATACTACTAAAAAGTCACGAACACTTGGATATATGTCTTGGGTCAAAATGCTCGGATGTGCAACACATGGCTCTGTTGCCCATACTGCTATGTCTGAGCTACAGCCAGCTGAAATATATGATTTATGTCGAGCAGGGTTTTCTTTTAAAAATTGATATGGCAAAGTAAATTGTACCGTATCATCACCTTTTAAGAGGTTTGTAAAGTCAGAAAACCAAGAATTTTCAATCAAAATTAAAAATTCATCAACAGAAAAATGTCCTGCAACTACACTCGATGAATCAAGCTGCTGCATGTTATGTAAAAATCGTAAATAGCCTAGAGGGGATTGCTTTGCATGCGGCCTACAGTTTTGCTGCAGGGGTATAACGGTTATAGTTCGCCCTAGGTCTTCAACTATATGAGGTGCAAACACCGACTGGGGATTTAGTCTTCTTTGGGGAATGATTCTGGAATCTAAAAAAGTATATTCCATGGCACAAGTGTTAAATGTAGAAATTAATGATGGATCCCAAATACATTCATTTAAAAACACCCCCCTTGGCTTTTTTCCAACAAGCTTGCGTATTAATGTTGTAAGATTTTCAATTTGTGTTACTCTATCAGAAGGAAGTGTAAGAGGAAATACAGGCTCATAATAGCCCCCACCCAATAATTCAATTTGTCCTGAAGCGGTTTTTTCTGAAAGGACTGTAATTACTTCTGGATGGGTTTTTCTCAGCCACTCTAAAAGTACTCCAGGTATAAACAATGACAGACGTATGTTTGGGTGAGAACATATAAAGGAGAAAATTTTCTTGTATTTTTTTGAGTATGTGTCACTTATATTTGATGCGATTTGTGCACCATCATTTGTGAAATGTAACCCAAAGCATAAATCAATGCGCTTCATTGTTCTATCCATTTTACACTATATTATAACATTATTAAAGTAGAATTTCACTTTATTCTAAAATTAATTAAAAAATTTTTGGCTTAGCCAAGAAACATTCCAACCATACAAGGCAAGTATAATGCATGACATTGCAGTGAGCATTAATGCAGTTGTATTAAATTGGGGGGCTATAACAATTGAAGAGTTTTTTCTATTCAAACTATATAATAAATATAATAATAAATAAAAAGCACTTATAACCGTAATACCTATTGTAAGGGAAATGGTGAGTGTTGCGCCTTCACTTATGCCTAAAAAAACGGCAAAAAAAACTAGTGTTAAATCTCTCGTTTCCATCTTAAAGAATGATGGCCATAGGCTTTCTAATATTACAGATAACATAACTATTACCACAAGTGTCATAAAAGGAAACAAAGATTGATAGCCATATGGTATTAATAAAAATCTTAAAATAAGCCAGTTAAGAAAAATCGAAGTGCAAACAATAATAATTGTTTTTACATATATTGCTACGATGTTGCGTACTCTTTCTGGAGAGTCAAGGAGATCTTTTACACCTATGCCATATATAAGGCAGGCAGAAGATATAAAAAGATACATAAATATTGTTTGAAAAATCATTCGCTTGGCTCCTCAATATTTTTATCCTTTAATCGTGACATGAGAGGAATAATTACGATAAAGAGTGTCAAAAGAAAAAGTGCACCTGGGATGCTACTCCATACAAATGCATGGTTATCAAAAATTTGGTAAGGCAAGGCTATTGTTGCGATGCCTGCTGGTGTTGGGTATGAAATAGTTCCAAACGAAAAAAACTCTCTTATAAAAAAGAACAGCAAGGTAAGGGTGGATATTGAAAACATAGTTTTTATTCGATTTATAGTAAAGTCACTCGTAGTTGAGCTTTCATAGTTAAATAATGATCCAAAGGTGAGTACTGAAAGTGGTATGAGGTATAAAATAAAACCTAGTGTTAGGCTGATAATTGGAGAAATAGCAGCAACTATAAGCTGATAAATAACTGTTGCTAAGCCTGCATTTATGAGAAGTAAAGGTCTTCGATGCTGAGATTCTAAATCCTTAATGTACGCAGAGAAGAGCATGCACATAGTAAAAATAAAATTTAAGCCAAGGATTAAAATAATTCCATACCCTAGATAAGGAGGTGCAGGAACGAAAATAACAATATTAGTTAATATATAGATCCAATAATCATTTCTATTTTTCATTGTGCTTCTC
The DNA here is from genome assembly GCA_964369735.1 of uncultured Treponemataceae bacterium. Classification (GTDB taxonomy): domain Bacteria; phylum Spirochaetota; class Spirochaetia; order Treponematales; family Treponemataceae; genus CAYJFX01. Next base: position 25,263 of record CAYJFX010000008.1, on the reverse strand, counting down.
CTTGTAAATAGTAGTTTGCAAATGAATCTGATATAGTGTTTTCCCAATAAGAAATTTGACTACTTGTAATTCCGTATTGACTTTCATGCATTATTTTGATTAGACCTGCGGTACCTATGAGCTCAGTGTTACCATTTTCGTGCAAAAAAACTGCGGATACAGGCCCTGCAATTCCCATTATTCGAACTATGCATGCTTGCATTGTAACATTTTGATTTGTAACTACAGAATAAAAACTGCCAATTGTCGAAAGTGAATTTTCTAGTGTGATAGAATCGCTTACCGTATATACGCCTTCGTCGTACAAATCGAGTGAAATTTGAACATGCTGTGCTAAGGTGTTGCTAGTTCTCTCTTTGAGAAATGAAGCTAAAAAGAATATTCCAACGATAATTAAAATAAAGAAAATAATAGAATGCTGCACCTTTTTTTTATGTATTCGTTTCACTGCTACCTCCGTTCCATTTGGAGTAGGTCAAATGACTTGCGTACTTTGGATACGTAAGATTGAGTTTCAATTTGCTGAATAATGGGACAGAGTATGTTTAATAATAGTACTACGAATATAATTCCTATAGATGATGTGCCTGCTCCGCAAATCAAGAATGTCAGTATACCTGCACAAATTGCATAAAAAATCTTTCCTGGCAAAGTGAGAGGTGTTGTTCCAAACCATCCTAGCAGAAAAAAAGCAGAAAACATGGTACCACCAGTAAAAAGTGCAAGAAGAATGTCACCATTTCCAATAACATCAGCTTATGGATAAAGACTAAACATGTAAACTAGAAATGAATAAACTATTAGAAAAACTGTTGGTATAATAAAATCTATTGTTTTTGTTAATAGGAGTATTGTAGATACAAATAATGTAAGCACATTAAATCTAAATGCTGGAATAGGTGAGTGTGAATCCCAAAAAAGTGTAATGTATCCCTCTGGTACCGATATACCCAATGAATTAAAAAGTGTGCTGTTTAAAAAACTGGTAATTCTCACGTCATAGCGTGATACCGAAAGTAAACCATCAGAAAAAAGCTTCATGCCTACATTGTTCTGTTGCACATTTTCAGGTGCTAGTAAAAAGTCAGGAAAAAAATCTGGAGATACAAAATAGAGTATGATAACCGTCAGTGCTACAGTATTTATCCATGATTGCGCAAAGTCCGAAAATATCATTTTTTCAAAAAACAATACAATGAAGGTCATTACTAAAGCTGAAACAGAAAGATAATTTGGTGGGATAAGTAATCCAATTAATACTCCCTGTAAAAGTGTAGACCATGATACTTTTACAATTTTCTTAAAAATTGTATTATAAACCAACTCAGAGCACACTGCGGAAAGTACCACCACCAACAATAACTGCAATGACCCAATACCTAATGTTACTGCTAAAATAATAATATGTGGAATAAGACAAAAGAGAAGTACTTTCATCATTTCGTTTATTGATAGTTGAGAGCTACAGAAAGGTGCAAGTGTTATTGTATCATACTTTTGTCTCATGAACATCCTCTTTAATTTTTGCTATAGTTTGAAAAAGTGGTAAACGTGAAGGACATGTAGTGTTGCAAAGTGCACACTCATCACAAAGTTTTGCAGATAGTCTAATCTCATCTTGTATATCAAAGTTATTAACACTAAAACTGTAGAGCATATCAGGTAATAAGCCTACATGACAATGCTTTCTACATCTACCACAATGTATACATAGAAATTTTTCTTGATCTGGTACTGTATCATATGTAAGTAGCGTAATGCTCTTCAAATACTTTGTTACGGGGATATCCAAGTCGCTGATTGCTGTTCCTTTTATAAGACCATTTACAACAATTTTTGAAGGTGTTTTTTCTGTTCCACCACAATCTTCAAGAAGTTTTCTTATCGGAGTACCAATTTTTGCTATAAAAATTTTTGCTTCATGCAAAGCTGGCCCATTTACTTCAACATAGGTTTGTGTAACGGGTAGTGCATATACAATTCCATTATATGTTGATAACGCTGTTGTAGTATCTATGCAAATTTTCATATTAGCAGAAATACTCTCTGGTATTAGTTGTCTATTTTTGGTAAGTAAGCTTAAAAGCTTGCTTGAAGATGCATTAGGATAAAAGTCGCTGTCCACTGGAATAAAACAATGTTGTATGTCAGTTAAGGCTTCTAACGCGTCAACATTTTTTAAAAAACTTTGAGATTTTATGTCATAAAAAAAGACAATTCCATCGGCGTTCATTGCTCTTGCAGTAATGACACAGCCTTCTAAAATTTCCTTTGCACATAATTCAATTGATGTTTTGCATACTGTTGTGCTGGGGTCGTTATCAAAAAGAAGAACCCCAAGTGTTTTTTCATTTGACTTTAACTTTTCAATTTGTTCGGCCAATTATCCAATTTTTGTGTCGCTTTTTTTTATTATACCTTGTTGCTTAAATTGAGATACAATTCGTGACGACGTATCATACTTCCAACTTCGTACTTTTGTTTCTTTTCCTGTCGAAGTAAAATTTCCGCCCATTTTAATAACTATGCACTCAACATTTTCTCCATTTGGCATTGGATATGCTTCAATGGCATGTACCTTCCCAGGTATGGGTGAGTGTATATTTATGCCTGTTTTACTGTTTGATGCAATTAATTGGCCTTCATATACAGTGTCTCCTTCATGCACATAGGCCTTGCATATGGAAATACCATCTTGACTAAGTGATACATATGCAGTAGTAGGTAAGTACGCTAAACTAATTTTATTGTATGTGTACTTTGGAAAATAAAAATTTTCATTTTTTTCTGCCATAAACTAGCGCCCCTTAACCTTTACTGTTACCAATATATATATGCTGTAGATACATGATAGTATAATAAATACTATAGCTCCTGTAGGAGAAGTTATAGTTCCATTCTGTGAGTAATTTACGCGGGTAAAGCCTCTTTGATTAGCTAGTAGTTGCTCTGCGCCCGCGTTCGGTGCAATCAAAGAGTTGTTAAGTATTTTTTGAATATATGCATCATCAAAAAGTGCTATAGTCTCAACATACTCTTCGAGAAAAAATCCATTTTGAATGTAATTAATTCTCTCAACCGTTTCACCTGGTAATACCATGCTCGTAGTACTATCATCAAGTTTCAAATAAGGATATGTTTCAAAATGCCATGCTGTGCTAATAAAATCTGTTAAATCCGGCAAACTTCTATTACCTTCCTCAAGCACAACTTCTTGGTATGCTTGAGCCGAAAAACCTTGCTCCACAGTATAACCCGAAGGGGATGGAATATGCAAGGCTTTTTTAATATTTTTTTTAAGAGGTTGTATGTTTGTAAGTGCAAATACGGTTAAAATAAGTATAGCAAATATACCTATTAGCATGTATTTTACATTATAAATATTATGTATTCTAATCGTTTTTGCTGTGTGAATATAAATAGGTTTAAATGCATATTTTTGAAACTTATGTTGTTTGTATCTACTTACAAGGTATAATAAAGATGCTGATAATAAAGATGCAAATATAAATAGAGCAAATCCCCTAATACCTAAAAGTATCGAACTAATACATAACAGTGAAAATGATACAATTACAAATGCATTTTTTATAATAGTTTCAATATAAAACTGTCTATTCCAATATTTCTGAAGCATAAAAACTGCAAGTGAAAACAAACATACTGCTACGCCACTGTGATAAAATGGTGCAACAATAGTATAAAGCATATATGGAAACAAAATACATAAAAAATATATTTTGTTTTTTGTAAAATACAGCAAAATAGCAATTACTAACGCACTCACTAAAAAAGGGAAAGCTGGAACTGTTGATTGAGAATCAATTCCCCATGCATATTCGAAACCGGCAAATGCTTCATACAGATGGCGTACATGCTCTTGTGGAACATAGTATAAGTGATAGTTTTTTTCTCTGTCAAAAAAGTAAGACATTTGCATATCATCATACGTAAAGTCGGTTTTAAATTGGTGATATTGAACGGGTGCTAATGGCGAAGGTAAGGGGAAATTAGCATGATTTGGGTACAACACATTTGAAATGTTTTCATTTTCTAGGATATTTCTGACTGTATCAACATCTACTTGTATATCAACATAGAGTACATTGTACTTATCCCAAACTTGAGCTGTTGGTACAATACGTAAGACAAAGAGAAGGCATGAAGATAGTATAGCAACGCCAATTGCACAGTAAAATATAATACTTTTGTTCATAGAATTTCCGAAAAATATCTTATAGACTTGAAAAACCAAACCCAACAAAAAATCCCAGTAGGCAACCTACTACTACTTCAAGGGGCTTATGTCCGTGAACTTCTTTAATTCGTCTAAACTCAATAATATTTTGTTCTTCAAGGGTTTTCCCAATATCATTTATGGTACGAGCTTGAATCCCGCTTGCACGCCGGACGCCTAGCGCATCCCTAATTACAACGAGACTAAAGCAAACAGCAAGTACAAACACATCAGTATTTATTCCAGATAATACTCCTATCGATGTCGTTACTGAGCACACCAATGCAGAATGGCTAGATGGCATACCACCTGTTCGCCATACGAGCAAAGCAATAAGCTCTCTGAGATCTTTTATTCTTCCAAGTAAAACTGCTACAACTGTTTTTATAAACTGTGCTGAAAGCCAACTTATCGCCCCTGAAAGAAATACAGGGTTTTGAAATAGTAATCCAAGTTGTTCTTTTGTATTTTCGAACATATATTATATTTTACTTGTATAATTATTTTTGTCTAGTAGTTTGCTTGCAAAAAACACATATTTTGATGTATAATATGTGTTAGAATGACATTTTTTGATTTTTCAGTTGGGAATGATGATATTGATAGACGTATCGACCGGGTTATAAGAAAGCTTCTAAAAGTTATCCCACTTTCATTTGTGTATAAAAATATACGCAGTGGGTTTATTCGTGTAAATAATAAGAAAGTTAAAAATGATTATCGAATGCAATCTGGGGATGTTATTTATATTGAACAACAATTATATAATACCTTTAAGCAAAATACCCCAAATGTGATTAAAGATAGCTCCGACAAAAAAAGTACTATTGCTCTTAAAGTTGTTTTTGAAAATGATCATATAAAGATAATAAATAAGGCTCAAGGGATAAATGTACAAGCTGCCCATAAACAAGATATATCACTTGATAAAATTATAAAAGAACAATATATTTGCAAGCAAAATGAAGGATTAGTTGAACAGTCTCTTTCATTTTCTCCTGGGCCCCTGCATCGTATTGATAAAAATACAACTGGGCTGGTATGCTTTTCTCAAAGCCTTGTTGGAGCGAGATATTTTAGCGAATCGCTAAAAGACCACAAAATCAACAAAGAGTATTTGTGTCTACTCAGTGGAAAGCTTGAAAATGAATGCGTTTGGGAGCATGCAATTTCACGAAAGCCTACTAGTAGTACTGAACGGTTTCCCACTACGAACATAACAAATCTTACAAACCTTGATCAAGAATCAAAATACGCTAAAAGCATTGTTTTTCCGTTAGAATTTGGTACATTCGATGGTGAAGATATTACTCTTGCAGCTATAGAGATTAAAACTGGTCGAACACATCAAATAAGAAGTCAGGCGGCTTTTAGTGGAACCCCCCTCTTAGGAGATAGTGCTTATGGCTACATAGGCAGTGTAAAGCATTTTTTTCTGCATGCATACTCACTTAGTTTCCCAAATGATAATCCAATAGGCTTACCAAATAAAATAATTGCAGATTTACCAATTAGTTTTAAAGATTTTATACTTCAACACTTGCCGAACTTTACTAATACATCGTATAATTAATTAAATGAAAGTATTAAACAATATTGTAGCATTATTTAAAGGTATCACTGTTTTAGCGCTTGTTGGCTCAAGCGGTACGGGAAAAAGTTTTCGAGCAAAGCTCTTAGCTCAAAAACATAATATTGATGCAATAATTGATGATGGATTATTGATACAAGATGATAAAATACTTGCAGGGCATTCTGCCAAAAGAGAAAAAACTTTTCTAGCTGCCGTAAGGGTCGCCGTTTTTGACGATAAGGCTCATCGCGATGAGCTAGCACGTGCAATAAAAAAGCATAATCTAAAGCGAGTATTAATTCTTGGAACATCCGATAAAATGGTTAATAAAATTGCCATGAGGATACAATTACCTGTGCCATCAAAAATAATTCGAATCGAAGACATTGCCAGTCAAGAAGATATTGAAAGAGCCATACGCTCTAGAAAGGTAGAAGGAAAGCATGTTATTCCTGTTCCATCGCTCGAAATCAAGAGAAGTTACCCACATATTTTCTACGATACTGTTCGTGTAAAATTGGCAAAAAAAGTTCCCGTCATTACTCCAAATAACACAAAGGTATTTGAAAAGTCTGTAGTCAGGCCCGAATTTTCTAAAAAAGGTCGTGTAAGCATATCTGAATCTGCACTAAGCCAAATGGTTATGCACTGTGTGAGTGAGTTTGATAGTGAGGTTGATATAAAAAAAATAACGATAAAAACAAACTCACAAGGTTATAAAATTATTATCACGACAGACGTACCATTCGGAACGCAATTGGCAGGAAAAATCCATAGTTTGCAAAAGTATGTCATTGAAAACATTGAGCATTTTACTGGGATTTATATTGAGGAAGTTAACATTATTGTAGATAAAATATCGCGCTAAGAAGTGGCTTTTTTAGTAAATTTCTTTGGCTTTTTCTGTGTTTTTACTGATATACCTAGTTGTTTTAGTGATGTTTTTATTGCAAACTCTAATTCAGTTCTTTGAGGATTCATAGGCAAGATAAAATTCCTACAGGCTTTCCATGTTGAATTATATAGTTCATGGGCATCACTTCGAGTTTTAATTTCAGAAGGGTCGTTAATTATCAGCTTAATAAAGTCACAAATAAAATAGGCCAGCTTTTCTCCAAGTCGTGAGTTTTTTGCTATTCCATCAAGAACTCTCAAGCTATTGTAGTATTTTTGTTCAAAGTCTTTGTTTTCAGCGATTATAACACTTGCTGCAGGCTGTAATGCAATATATAAACCATAGTCAAGCGATTTCTTTACTATTTCATATGCATGGCCTGAGTGAATTATCTTTAAGAATTCTTCAGTTAGTCGTGATGCTGAAATATTTGAAAGGAGCATAGATTGTTTTTGGATTTTTTTTCGAAGAAAATAGGGAAGCGTAAACCCCGTTGTAGAAGCATACTTTACTGCTCTAAGCATTCGAACTGGGTCTTCGATAAAGATATGCTTTAATGGAATGACAGGTACAATTTTTTGTTTTTGAATATCCTTTACACCATTAACATAATCTATAATGTGGTTTTTTATTGGGTCATAAAAGAGTGCATTCATAGAAAAGTCGCGTCTATAAACATCTTCATCCATAGTACCGAAAACATTCTCTGAATACTCTTGGTTTTTAGAACGAAACGTAGTTACTTCAAATATTGTTTGACCGTAAAAAACATGCACAATTCTAAATCGTTTTCCAATTATTCTTGAGTTTCTAAAAATTTTTTTAATTTTTGATGGAGTAGCATTTGTAACGAGGTCAAAATCTTTAGGAGCTTTTTGCAAAAGGAGGTCTCGTACAGCGCCTCCAACAATGTAGCCTTCAAAACCGTAATCGCGCAGTTGGCGTATTGTTTTTATAGCATTAGGATCTATGAGTGAGTTCTTTATGCAATGTTCGTTTTCTGTGTAAATGACCGCTGTTTTTATTGGGCGGCCTTTTTTATTTTGCGAATATCTATATAACACGGTTTTATATAATAGACTTTTGTTTACATATCGTCAAGTGCAAAAGCTTCCACACTAATTATTTTCCATCCAGTTCAGTATATCACTGTACACTTCTTGCCTATTTATTTCTGAAAGCATCTCATGGCGCCCACCATCATAGTATTTTTCTTGAACATTCTGAACATCATATTTTTTATACAAATTTGCAAGCTTTTGTATTGTTTTTGTATAGTTTCCGACGGGGTCTCCTGTTCCTGCAAAGAGAAAAATGGGTAAGTCTTTTCGTACCCTTCGAATGTTTTTTTTCTTAAATATAGTATTTAAGCCATGGGTTAAATCTGCAAAAAAACCTGCGGTACATATAAAACCACACAAAGGATCTTCTATATAACTTTTTACGGAATCTTCATCTCTTGATATCCATGCTTTTGGTGAAGTTGGATTAGTAATTTTGCTATTATACGACCCAAATGTTACTTTATCCAAAAATGGAGAAGGGTGTTTTGCACCTCTGAGGTTTTTTACAATTTTTGCTAGCATTTCACCTGCAATTGTTAGCGCACTATTTGGACCTGCTGTTCCAGATAAAATGCAAGCGTCAACTTCTTCTCCGAAAAGCTGAATAAATCGCTGTGACACAAATGATCCAAAAGAGTGTCCTAAAAGTACTATTTTTACACCCGGATATTCATTTTTTGCACTGTTTATTACCTCTTGAAGGTCAAGAACTACTCGCTCAAACCCGTTTGTTTCACATATGTATCCTAGTTCATCTTGTGTAATTGCCGTTTTTCCGTGTCCACGGTGGTCGTGCACGTATACTACACATTGATTGTCGCATAAAAATTGGGCAAAATCTGTATATCTCAAAGCATGTTCTGCCATACCATGACTAATACATACTACAAAACGAGGGAGTTTTTTTAAGAGTGATTTTGGATACCATTTATGAACTGCAATATGCGCACCATCTTCCATTTCCTTAAAAAAGGTCGTTTTTTCTATGTCTGTTTTTGCCATAATCTCTCCAAAAAATTTAGTTATATGTATAGTATCGCATGTTTTTGTTACTTATTTGAATCTTTTTCGTTAAAAACACTGAAAATAGTATATTTTTTTTAACAATGTAGGACATTTTTTTTAATGTTTGATATACTGTTAAAGTGACTTGTTCTGTTAGTAAAATGGTTTTTGGTGGAAGCTGCCTTGCAAAAATTGATGGAAAAACAGTTTTTGTTGATGAGTGCTTACCTGGAGAAACAGTTGAAATCGAAATCCTTAAAACAAAAAAAGATTATTGTACAGCAAAAGTTGTGCGTATCATTAAAGCTTCTAATCATAGAGTTGAACCTTTTTGTTTACACTATGACTCTTGCGGTGGATGCAACTTTCAATATGCATCATACAAATTTCAAATAGAATTAAAAAATCAAATAATTATAGACTCCTTAAACCGAAATAAGGTAAGTAATTTTCCGCCAATACAGAATATTGTGTCAAATAATGACGAGTATAGAAATCGTTTTCAATTTTCGTATGGTGGTTTAAAAACAAAGCATACAAATGCAATTGTTGTATTAAAAGATTGTCCTTGTGGTGTAAAAGAAATAAGAAATTTTCTTAAATCTCAAAAAAGTGATTTTTTGCAAAAATATGATAGATTGCAAGTGTTTGCAAGTGAAAGAGTGTTGTGTAATGATGATACTCAAAAAGTTGTTTTTGGAATTGAAGGGCAAAGCGAGCTTAGAGTTAACTTGCTTGGAGAGGATATTACCTTTGATGTTAGAGGTTTTTTTCAGTCAAACATATCTATGCTAGAAAAAACAATTCCCCTTGTGGTAAAAAATTTAGAGGGTAAAAACCTTTTAGATATCTATAGTGGTGTTGGAACGCTTTCTCTTTTTGCAAGTGAAAAATTTGAAACCATCACATTGGTTGAACATAATAAAAAAGCCCTTGAGTTTGCTAAGGTAAATTTTTTACATACAAAAGAGCCACTCATTTTTGCAATGAGTGGCGAGCAATGGGTAAAAAAGGCAAAAAAACAGCACTATGACGCGCTTATTATTGACCCACCAAGAAGTGGCATTGAAAAACCACTGCGAGAGTGGATTTGTAAACAAAAAATTAAAACTATTCGCTATCTTTCATGTGATGTATCTACTCTGGCAAGAGACACTAAAGAGCTTTTGAATGCAGGATACGAAATAGATGAGTGCTACTTTCTAGATTTTTATCCAAACACAAGCCATATAGAAATGTTGCTAAATTTTTCTTATAGGCAAATAGAAAATAGTGGAGGTAATAAGTGTTAAAACAAGGATTTTCTATTTTTTTCTTGCTTTTTACACTTTGCACTGCATTTGCTCAAGAAGAAATTTCTGCACAGTGGCAGTCAGTTGTTGGAGGGACTGTTGTAGCTACCCCAAAAAAAACAAGTTATGGTTTTGTTATGATTTCAGAAGGTAGGATTATGAACGCATCTACTGAAAACGGCACAATAATTTGGAGAAAAAACATACGAGGACGCCCATCTCCTTTTTTTTCAATTACTGAGGAAAACTTTGTATATATAACGACGGATAATGCAAAAAAACTTTCTTTATATAATCCCGATGGAATTTTTTTATGGGAAGTTGATTTGGAAGAAAGTGCAACTGCAGATCCTTTGCCAGGTAGAGATGGGCGAGTTTTTGTTTTAGAGAACGATACACTGAGTGCATATGGTGCGCAAGGTGGTCGCAAGTGGAGAATTGAAATTGGTGAAGGAGCAGGCTTTCCCTTAGTTGAAATGAATGATGGAAGCCTACTGTATGTATTAGGCGAAAATGGAATTCCTACAAGTGCTGCAATACGTATATCCCCATACGGTCAAATAATCGAAAAGATTGAGTTTATTGATACTATTACTACCATACAAGATTATGAAGATGGCGTAATTCTTGGATTTGAAAATGGATCCATTGGTAGCTGTGCTGTTATTGATGGCGTTACAAAGACAATCTCATCGGCGTTCACAGTAGAGAGTGATGCTTATCCAAAAAGCATAGTTATCGGGGACGATAGTTTTTTTGTATTGTTCTCTGACGCAAGCATATCTGAATTTTCAATGGAGAATAACTCTGTAATATGGAGAAAGGATCTTTTAAGCACCTTAGATAATAGTTCAGTGTATCTGTCATATATTAATGGTAGTCTTGTAGTTGCGAATACTGAGTATGTTTGTGCATATTATAGCGCAGAAAGCAACAGGGGTGGGTCAATCGCGTGGGAAAAACGTATTGCTAGCAGTTCAGGAGCATACTTTCCTTTCATTACCGGGTCAGCATACTTAGTTCTTTCACATCCAAACTGGGTAGTTGCTGGATATAATTTACTGGATAGCGAATTAATAAGTGAAAACGTAATGACCGAAGGAAAAAAAGTAACGGTATCTTATTCGACTTTCAAAGAAAACTCGAAACATACACGGCAAAGCATTGAAGCTATCTATGAACACCTTCAAAATGACGATTATGGGGCACTTGAAGTACAGTATCAGAAACGAATAAATAGCGAAATCACTACATACAATCAAGAATATCAAAGCTTTATTACGAATACAAATATAGCAGAAAAGTCACTCGTTTACTTGAGCACGGCTCTTTTTGAAAGCTCAGATTATAACTATATAATACCTCTTATGTTAAATGGCGAAATAGATCCATATTTTATTCAGCTTGCTCTACAAGTTGCTGCCACGATTGCATATGACCCTCGAGAAATTATGTTGGCAGCTATTGAAGAGTACTATTCGCTACATAAATCTTTATTAAGCGACGCTGTTCAAATGAGTGTTTGCGATGCAGTGTATTCCATTTGTAAGTATATGGGTAGGCCAGCATTAACTAAGAGAGGAAAGCAAATTTTATCAGATATGATTCAAACAAGTGAAAGTATGCATGTTCAAAAAAAAGTAGGGGAAACACTTTTTAAATTTATTGAGCTAGAACAGTAATGTAGCACTGGATTTTTATCGAAAATTATAGTATAATGGTAGTCACTACGGGGGTTTTATGAAAAAAATATATGTTCTACTAGTTTTAACTTTTCTCTATTTTCCAGTGTTTTCACTTGAAGTAGATAGGATTGAGCTAGAGTCTGCAGGCGATGAAACTTCAGTAATATTTGTTAACTATGAAGGTCCCCATGATATTATAAATAGCGCAAGCGAAATTGAAAGTATTGGTTCTGGGATTTCTCTTCCCATAAGTGAAGACACCGAAGCACCTCAAACTGTAGGAGACCCACTTAGATATTCCATAATACATGCAGTAGATCCAGAAAATCCTACTGGCTTAGATGCAGATATTCTTATTTTAGGAGATGAAGCCCTAGTAGATCATATTGATAATGTTCGAAGAATTATTGCTGGATACTTACAGTCTGCATACGGATATACACCAGAAGATTCAAGAACAATTGCAGTATTTGCAACAGTATATAATGCTGTATATCGTGGGCAATTAGATGTATTTGCAGAACGCTATAAGAGTGTTGTAATGGAAAATCTTACGGCAGAACGAGTCGGTATTTCATTAAACTATGAAGATTGGCCAGGAAATACGCAAATTGTTATACCATTATCCTCCCTTGAAGGCGGACTTGGCACAGTTGATACCAGTGTAATCTCAGATAGTGAAGTAATTGAATCTATGCAAGAAGACCCAGATATGGGAATAGAAGAGCGAAAGCAATTAGTTGAGATAAAGGAAGAAGAAGCACTTATTGCAGAAGAAAATGCGCGCGAAGCTCAAAGAGAAGCTACCGTTGCAAGGCAGGATGTAGTTGAAGAAAGGGTTATTTTAGAAGAGGTAGTTGAGGAAGCCGTTATTGCTCAGCAAGTTGCAGATGAAAATCCTGATGATCCTGTAGCACAAGAGCAAGCAGTTATCGCTCAAGAGCGCGTGGTCGAACAAGAAGCAGTGGTTGTAGAAGCACAACAAAGAGTGACTGATTTAGAGCAAGAATCAGAAGAACAACAAACTATTGCAGATATTCGTCGCACTGATGCACAGTCAGACAGAATTGAAATAGCAGCAGACCAACAAGAAATTATGGATGCACAGGAAGCACTAGGTAATGAAACACTCACACTTACTTATGCATTAAAAATCGTTGATGAAAGACGTTTATTGTCAGCCCTTGTTTTAATAGACACAAAGACAGGTTTAGAAGTTAAAGAATCACCAGTTAATGTAATACGTAATAGAATTGTTTACCCTGAGGGAAGTGATTATGTTGCTGTTGCTGGTACAACTGGTAGAAATGCTGCGGTACGATTAGTAAAGCTTGATAGTTTAAGCATGGAGATTGTACAACAATCTGTTGAAACTCTCTCACTTGATTCAATGCTAGTAAAAGAAGATGATCATTACTTTGTAATCGTTGAAGAAGACGATAATTTTTATCTTGGAAAATTTGACACGAATTTGCAAATTGTTACGCAGTCAAGTATTGAAGTTATTGCGCAATCACCAATTACAATAACTGAGTCAGGTATCATGGTAAATGATGTAGATGGAATTGTAAAACTCCTTGATAAAGAAAGTTTAGAGCTTGTTAAAGTTCAATAATATTTCTTATACTGTCTATTAAAGTATACAGATTTTTAATAAATGCCAAACTTAAAGAGATGCTAGAAAAATTAGCGAAGAGACATTTTCTAGCTCTCTTATATACCTTCTAAAAGTTAAAATTGTCTGGGTCTGCTCCAAATCGTTGATTTTTATTCAATGCACTAATTGTGTTTATTTCGTCCTGTGTTAGTTCAAAGTCAAATACTTGAATATTTGATGCAATTCTCTCTTTTGTAACAGATTTTGGAAGTACAATAACATCTCGTTGAATATTCCATCTAATAATAATTTGTGCAGGTGACTTGTTATATTTTTTTCCAATTTCTTGTATAACAGTGTCTTGTAAAATAGGCGCACCCTGTCCTCCTAGAGGACTCCATGCCTGCACTGCAATGTTTTTTTTATGGCAAAAGTCAATGAGCTCTTGATTTGTAAAATATGGGTGGGACTCAATTTGATTAATCATTGGCATTATTTTAGCAATTTTAAATAATTCCTCTAAGTGATGTATTTGAAAGTTGCACACACCAATAGCTTTTACTTTTTTTTCTTCATATAATTTTTCTAATACCTTCCATGCTTCCAGCCTGCCATCTACCAGCCAGTGTACTAAGTATAAGTCAACGTATTCAGTTTGTAATCTTTCTAAGCTTTCTTGAAATGCTTGCTCATTTTTGCCGTGACGGATATCATCATTCCAAAGCTTTGTCGTTAAAAATACCTCGCTTCTATCTATGCCACTCTTTTTGATGCCTGAACCAACACTTTTTTCGTTTTGATAAATCATAGCAGTATCGATATGTCTATAGCCACTTTGAAAAGCACTTAGAACTGCTTGCTCTGTTTCAGTTCCATCATTCGATCTAAATACTCCAAGGCCAACTACAGGAATTTCCACTGCATTACTTAATGTTACATTTGTCATATTAACTCCTTTATGTTTATAGTTATGGTAAAACGCTTGCTAGCAAAAGTCAAGCTTTAAATAATTTTTTTTGCAACTTCCAAAAGTTTTTCTTTTTTATTCATACTAGGATCATCGATTGTCATTTTTAATAGTTCAGATAATATATATCCTATGTGCTTGCCTTTGGGAATACCGATTTCAATTAAGTCTTGTCCGTTTATCTTTAAATCCTTTAAGCTTAAAACATTGGGTTCTTGAAGAACTTCGTCTATTCTCGCCCTAAACTCAAGCAAGTTTGCGCTCCACGGACCTTTTTGAAGAAGTGCAGGAGAGTTTGTCATTCCTGAAACATCTGCGATGCGTACATCAAATAAGTCTCTTATTGTTTGCTCAACTGTTTTCCCTAAGCCCTCTTTTGGTGTAATTCTTACTAAAAATCTACGAACAGCAGCATCTGTCCATGTAGATTCGTAGTGAAACATATGATGTTCTACTAAATGGCTAGTGTATTTTATCATGTTCTTTGAAAATTTTAATCGTGTTAAAATTTTCTCTACAATTTTTGCTGAAACCTGCTCATGATTAAAAAAAGTTATCTTATCTCCTTCTTTTACACGTGTCATTGGTTTTCCAACATCATGAAAAAGGGATGCAAGTCGTATCGTAATGTCATTATCCTTTGTAACTCTTGCAAAATCACATGCATAAAATAAGTGGTCTAGCACATCAAATTGATGATATCCTCGTTTATCGGCTTGAGTTACTCCTCGCGCTTCATAAAGCTCTGGTAAAAAAAGGTTTAGCATGCCTGTTTGTTCCATAAGCTTTAACGCAATTGATGGCTTTTTTGATAAAAGCATTTTTGTAAACTCATCTCTAAACCGTTCAATACTAATAGCTTTTGTTATAGGTATTGTTGGTTCGATTGCATTTAGAGTATTCTTTTCAATGATAAAATCAAGCTGGCTTGCAAAACGAATTGCTCTTATAGGACGAAGTCCATCTTCTGAAAACCTATCATGTGGATTTCCAACTGTTTGTATTATTTTATTTTTAATATCTTTTTGTCCATTAAATGGATCAAAAATACGTCCACTTTCTATATTTGCTGCAATTGCATTAATGGTAAAGTCTCTTCTTGAAAGATCTTCTTCAATGGTGCTTGCAAATTTAATGGTGTCAGGATGTCTACCATCTGTGTAATCGCTTTCTGTTCTAAAAGTCGTAACTTCAATATGCTCACCCATAAACAAAACGGTAACTGTTCCATGCTCAATACCTGTTTCTATAACATGTTTAAAGAGACTTGAAACCTCTTGTGGGCTAGCGTTTGTAGCAAGGTCAAAGTCTGATGCTTTTTTTCCCCTTAACATGTCTCTTACAGCGCCTCCAACTAGCCAACATTCAAAACCTGCGTTGGTAAAAAAGGGAGAGATTTTTTGTAAGATTGGTGCAATAGGTACAGTTTTTACCATACTGAAAGTATACCATATTACAGTTAAATTGTGAATAAGGGCTAGTAGTAGGTTTTCGTAAAAATAAAAAAGGTGTATACTTTTACTATGAATGTACTTATACTTACAGGTGGCCTTTATCCGAGTAAAGCAAACCTTGATCTTTATCTTTGTACCGCAGATCCTATCGACTTTGTAATTGCAGCCGACTCTGGTTTTGATACAGCAGTAGAACTAGGTATTGAATGCAATATAGTTATTGGAGATATGGATAGTATTTTAAATAAGGACAAATTAAAAAAAATTCCTAAAAGTTCAGTTATTGAGTTTTCCAAAGATAAAGATTATACAGATACCGAACTTGCATTATTTGAAGCAAAAAAACGTGGTTCAACCCATATCACTCTTGTTGGTGCTGATGGAGGAAGGCTCGACCATACCCTAGCACTTTTAAAACTTTTTGAAGGAAATATATATCCTAATGTATGGCTTTGCAAGGAGCAAATAGTCTTTTTACTTGATGATAATGAACACAACGAAAAAGTGCACTATCTTTCTGACAAGGAAATAATTTCTGTATTTTCAATTGGCAATACTGGCTGTATATCATCTGAAGGTTTAGAATGGGAATTAAACTCTGTTGAGTGGAAAAAAGGATTTTTCAGTGTTAGCAACAGGGCAAGTAAAAAATTCACAGAAAAGCGTTTACCAATCCGTATAAAAGTACAAGAAGGTAAATTCTTAGTAATGATATCCTATAGTGGCTAGCTCATATAAAATAGATATATAAATGAAATGATATTGTTAATTGAGTGTGCGATGCATGCAGGGATAATTGTTTTAAAATTTCTAGCTGAGAGACGTAACACAATTCCTGCAACAAAAGCTGATAGAACGGCAAAAGGACCGAGGTAATTGTGTCCAAAAGCAAACAAAAGGAGAACAGCGAATTCAATAGACAGTATAGTTAGCGCTTTTATATATATGGGAAATTGTTGATACAATGTAGACCCAATAAGTGTTGTGATAATTTTTTCAGGTAAATACATTCTAAATAGAATCTCTTCGAAGCAAGCAAGCACGACTATGGAAAATATAAACCAAGCCCAAAGTAGTGCATTTTCAGGTGGTGAGGCAGCAATCCTAAACTGTAAGGTAGGAAAATATTCTGAAATTGCGTTAAATGATAGCCCAATTATTACGAGTAATGCGTATATAAAACCGCTTTGAAGTGCTTGCCTCCTAACTGAAACAAACGTTACGGTTACTTCTTTTTTTAAAGCAAGCCCTGCATCATACATGCGCATAACAATGTATACCCCAACAAAAAGACGAAGTAAAATTGAAGGTATTGCATAGTGAACATCTATAGTAACATTACTATGCGGCTTAATAGCTAAAGACGAAGCAACAAAAGCTAAAAAAATTACGGAAAATTCAAAAAAATCGAAAAACTTGTATTTTTTTTTCATATGATATATAGTATATTATAGTAAAAGGTTGTTTATGTATACTGTTTTGCCCGTTCTTTTAATACTTTTTATCCTCTTTGTAGTAATTCGCTTAATAATAGTTTTTTCAGGCGTTATATCATTTTTTGCTACGGGTTTGGATTCTGGCTTTTCTTTATCTGAAATTTCTTTGTTGTGGAATTTATGTTCAGTTTCAGAAATGGAGAATCCATCTTCTTTGTTTATAACTGTGGGTGCAATTGATAAGGGCATAGCACATGTTAAAAAAACGAGTAAAATTTCTGGAACAGAAGATTCACCCAAGATAAAAAAACTTTTAGCAACATTATATGAGTACAGGACCAAGATTGATTTAGACCCGAGAAAAAATAAAGGTATAAAATCGACAAAGTCTATTAGTATTGGACAGCGATTACATATTTTATTGAAAGGCTATGGAGTTTTTTCCTCTCAAGTGGTAAATAATGGTCGTGAACTTATTATTTCACTGCCTTTGCGAGATAAAAAAGTTGTTTTAGCAAGCTCTGATTGGGTAAAAAAAGATATTTCTGTCTACTTTTATCGTTATGATGATGCATCCTATGTTTTTGATGCAAAGGTAAGAGGGTCTTTACAGTTTGGTAGTCATGTATCACTTTTTATACCTCACACTGATAAAATACTTCGTACACAAAAGCGCTCTTCAATTCGCTGTGAATGCAGCATCAGGGGCTTCCTCTATGTGAAAATGGTTCAAGAAGAATTATTAGAAGATGTTGCAGCTCCTGGATTAAAATGCTTGGTTGAGGATATTTCAGAAGATGGTGCCTTAATTAGGATAGGCGGAAAAGGTAAAACAAATTTAAAGCTTCGTCTAGAGTTTTTGTTAGAAGATTCCCCAATAGCAATGGCCGGTATTGTGCGAGGAGTTGAGTACAATGAAGAGATGAATGTTTCTCGCTTGCATTTTCAGTGTACAGAATTAGAAGAGGAAGCCAGAAATAAAATATTAACGTACGTATATACATTTTTAACCGAAAATAAAAATACAGTTGCAAATTCTGTACAAAATGGTTATAATAATACAAAGGATACTACTAGCCTTGTAACCGCACCAGTGAGCGTAGGTGAGGTTGTAGAAAAAAAACAAGCTATTGAAGCAATGTTAAAATCAGGTGGTTGATTTTTTACTGAAAACTTGCAAAGGAACCTTATGAAATATTTTACTAAGAACATTGTTATATTTTTTTTAATTTTTCTTTTAACCAATGCTTATTCACAAGAGTCAAATGTGATGGTAAAGGATTTTATCAAAGGAAATATTACTGAAAAAACAAACGTTATAACTACTGCAAACTCAGATGGTCTTGCCCACAGTGATTTATGGGAAATAGCCTTACATTTTGTATTCGATAATTATACGCTATTAAATGATGATGAAGACTTTGTAAAGCTTGCTCGTAGTGTCATACAAACAAGTAGCAAAAATGATATTGACGCATTGTTACCTTCTCTAAAAAACATTTTTTCAGTTTCGCAAAATCCAGCTATAACATTAGACTTATTAACGGTTTTTTCAGCTATTAGCGTTGAAAACTCTGAAATTGTCATGCTTGTAAATGAATATGCGCAGAATCTTTTAAATCAAGGTGATTCAGTTGATAAGGATATGCTTTATTTGACTATTGAAGTTCTCGGTAACTTTGCAGATGCCTCGTCATTCTCAGTGTTGTTTGAAGCATATGCATACTATCCAGATGATGATATATCAAAGGTTGCATTACAAGCGCTTTCAAACATTCAGGGTGGAAATGAAAATCAAATAAGATCGTTTATAGACAGTGGTACACCGAGTGAAAAGTACTATACATTGCTTCTTGTATTAAATAATTCAAATAATTCTGATTTTTTTCGCGCAGAAATGTCGGAAAAAGCGCTGTCGAGTACTATAATAAATATAGGTGATGTTTCCACTGTAGATGAGTATACTGTTGCATTACAAATGGCAGCTATAAGAGAGTTACAACGAATATCTTGGACTCGCTCAGCGAATTTAATAACAGAGTTTTATCTTGTGGCAAAAAGGCAGTTTGAGGCTGGTAGTCTAAGCGATAAAAACTTTGTAGAAGTAATTCAAGCATTTACTGCACTGTCATCGGGAAATGCTGGCGGGTACTTATCACAGTATCTTGAAGAGTTTAACAAGCTGCAAGAGGAGAACAAAGCCTACAGCGAGGCGGTAGTACTCTCTGTTATACAATCTCTTGGGCTGTTAGGAAATAAGATTGCTTTCGATGCGCTTTTATACACAACATATTTGGAGTACCCTGAAACCATCATCCTTGCAGCAAGGGATGCATTGGTTACTTTAAAGTGGTAAAAACTAAACATCATATATTTTTCTCTTCAGCTGTTGCTACGGCAATAACCACTGCAGTATTGATTTATTCTGGAACTATTGCCGTAGTGAATAAAGACTCTTTTTATTCACTATTACATCCTAATACAATTACATCGATCGAGGCAACAGTTATTTCTAATCCTGCAAAAACATCCACTGGAAATTATTATACTGTAACTACAGACACCTCATCTGTGTATAGCTCTTTTGCTAGTTCCGAAGCCAGAGGACATGTGCGAATACTTGTGCCTACTGAAATAGTGGAAGCACTGTATCCAGGAAAACTGTATTCGAGTGTCTATAGTTCAATAAATAGTAAAACATTAATTATTGAAAATGGTTTTAAGGCTAGATTTTATGGTTCTTTTAGTATAAACGCAAAGAGTCAAAAAAGTGAATATGAAGCTCCTTTATTTATAGCACATGGTTTGCAAGAGTTCGGTTGGAAAAACAGTATCACAAAACTACGTGCAAATTTTCGCCTAGAATTTAAGCGACTGCTATATGCATGGGGAGATGCAGGAGGACTATTACTTGCTTTGCTGTCAGGGTCTAGAGAATACACTAACGCAAGGTTAGCAGACGCATTTAAAAATGCAGGTTTATCACATATTTTAGCTCTTTCGGGGATGCACTTGTCATTATTTGCAGGTATTGCACTTAACTTAGGAAGTTTTGCAGGAAAAAAACTTGGTAGCATGTTATCATTGTTTGCAGTAATTGCATTTGTATGGTTTGCTGGTTTATCCGCTTCACTATTAAGAGCTCTTATATGTACGCTTATTTCCCTAGTTTTACAATATAGTGCTTTACCTGGAGTTTCTGGTAGCTTAGAGGTCGTATATCGCTTTGTAAGCCCTTCTTTTACCAGTATACGCCTTATTAGAATTCTATCTCTTTCATTTATAATTCATATTTGCTTTTTTCCAATGGATGCATTTTCAGCAGGTTTTATGTTGTCGTATGGAGCACTTGTTGGCATTGCACTTTCTGAATTAAGCATAAAACCATTGCTCGTTCGTTTTTTACCTGAATGCTGTGCCTCACCACTTGCTGCATCTATGGGTGCCCAACTGTGCACAGCTCCAATAACTATAAGTCTGTTTGGCATGATTATGCCAATAGGCATAATTTCATCAGTTATTGTTTCTCCCCTTGCGTTAGGTTTTTTAGTAATTGGGTTATGTTGTATTGTATTATGTTTATTATTCCCCTTTCTTTTATATGTTTTAGATGATATAATACACTTATTATACAAGCTATTGGAACATACCGTTTTATGGTTTGCACAGTTTTCACCAATAGTTTTTTAATATAAGGGCAGTAAGGTTTTTTATGAAAAAAAGAATAGATTATAACTCGCCGCAAGCACTAAAAGCTTTTTTGGAAAGTAGTGATATGGCAATGCAAAAAAAATTTGGTCAGAATTTTCTAGTTAATGCAAGTGCTCGAGAAAAACTTACTGATGCGCTTGCTGTTACAGAAGGTATGACAGTGTGGGAAATAGGCCCAGGGTTGGGAGCTTTGACGAGTGGAGTTTTAGAAAATGGAGCAATATTAAAAGCTTTTGAAATTGATAGGGGCTTTGCGTCAGCCTTACATGGTATTTTTGAAGACTATGAAAAAGATGGAAAATTTTCTCTTGTATTAGGAGATGTATTAAAAACATGGAAGGGAGAAATAGTTAATGGCCTGCCTCAACGATTGTGTGGAAATTTGCCGTATAATATTGCAGCAACAATAATTGCAGATACTATTTCTCAAGGGGTTCGGTTTGACCGATGTGTGTTTACGGTTCAAAAAGAAGTAGCACTCAGAATGGCAGCAAAACCAGGTACAAGTGATTATTCATCGTTTTCTGTACTTTGCCAGTGGGCTTATGATATAACACCAATTATGGATTTATCGAGTGGTAGCTTTTGGCCAAGGCCTAATGTGGATTCTCGCTCCGTCTTATTTACAAAAAAAGATAGTTTTCCAAACTGTATAAGCCCTGAACACTTTATGAAAATTCAGCGTTCATTGTTTGTTTCTCGGCGTAAAACGATTAAAAACAATTTAAGTAAATTTTACTCAAGTACAGAAAAAGCTGAAGAAATATTACAAAAAGCTAACATAGATGCTGGCGTTAGAGCCGAAAAGCTTGACCTTGAAACTCTATTACACTTAAGTGATATTAGCTTTGAAAATGGAGGAGCTTTGTGAGCATTGGAAAAAATATACAAATTATTTTAGACAAGGTCAATGAAGCTAGTATAAATAGTGGAAGAGATTTAGATAGTGTAAAGGTAATGGCTGTGAGTAAATTTCACCCTATAGAGAAGGTTTATGAGGCTTATGAAGAAGGGTTGAAAATCTTTGGGGAGAATAGGGTGCAAGAGGCTGTAGAAAAATTTTCAACAAATACCTTGGAAAATTTGGAATTGCACTTAATTGGATCACTGCAACGAAATAAAGTTAAAAAGATTTTGCCAATTGTTAACTGTATTCAGTCGGTAGATAGAATTGAACTTTTACAAGAAATTGCAAAACATGAGAACTCTAAAGATGTTAAAATTCTTTTAGAAGTGCATACCGGAGAAGAGTCAAAAAAAGGATTTATGAATACACTTGACCTAGAGAATGCAATAAAGTATGCTATTAGTGTAGGCTTGAATATTACAGGATTTATGACAATGGCTCCATTTACTGATGATAAAAAAATCATTAGAAAAGCATTTGTTCAACTGCGTGATACTTCAAATAAGATTAGGGATGCTTTTCCTAATCTGCAGCTGCCTGAATTGTCAATGGGAATGTCGAATGACTATGAAATAGCTATTGAAGAAGGGTCAACTTTGATTAGAGTTGGAACGGCAATTTTTGGTAATACAGCTTAATGTACTTTGTGAGGTAGTTTTGAAAATTAAGATAATTAGTTTAATTATGATTGTTACTATGTTCTCAAATATTTTTTCACAAACGGTTGTTGAAATTGAACCTTACACAGAAGATAATATTCCTTCATGGGCTAAAGATGCACGAAGAATGAGTGTAATTACACTTGGTTCTATTCCTTTTACAACCCTTGCAACGACACTAGGATATTCAGTGTATCGATATATTGCAAATGATTTTAATGCGGACTATATTCCTAATCCTTTTCCTACTTCATCAACAGCAGCAAAATTAGATCAAGATGAACAGATAGGTATAATAATTACTGCTGCTGCTCTGGGTTTAGCAATTGGAATAACAGATTTTATTGTTATAAAAGTAGAAGAAAGTCGCGAAGAAAAAGCTCAAGAGAGAGAGGAAAGCGAGAGAATACAAATTACACCAATAATCACAGAGGTTGAAGGCAAATAATGAGCTCAATTACGTTTATTGCAGAAAATCTAGAGCCAGTACGACTAGACAGTTATGCGGCTGCTTCACAAGGTATTAGCAGGTCTCGTTTAAAAAATGGTCTTCAAAAACTTACCGTAAATGGGAAAGAGGCAAAACTTTCTTTTAAACTCATGGGAGGGGAAAGTGTTTTTTTAGAATGGGACGACCCCATACCAGAAAAAATTGAAGCCCAGAACATTCCTCTTTCTATAATCTATGAAGACGACTATGTGTGTGTGGTAGATAAGGCTCAAGGTATGGTTACGCATCCAGGAGCTGGAAATATGCGTGATACGCTTGTAAATGCATTAATGTATCATCGTGGGCAAAAAGACATTGAATTAACTGATGATAATGCAGATATTGCTCTCAGAGCTGGAATAGTTCACAGACTTGATAAAGATACATCTGGCATTATAATTACTGCAAAAGACAGAGATTCTGAAACATTTTTACAAGAGCAGTTTAAGACAAGGCGAACACAAAAAGAGTATATTGCAATTGTGCAAGGGCATCCTCCACAGCATTCAGGCTCGATTAAAACACACATAGAACGTTCTCCAAAAAATAGAAAATTATTTACCGTAACAGATGACAAAACACGAGGAAAGTTTGCCCATACAAAATATCGCTGTGTTGGAATTTATGGGCCGTATTCTTTGCTACGACTAAACATTAAAACAGGAAGAACACATCAAATTAGAGTCCATCTTAAACACCTAGGTTGTCCTATCCTAGGTGACCCTCTATATGGTAAAAAAGATGTTTTATTCCCAAGTGCTACACTTAAATTGCATGCAAGGAGACTCGGAGTAAGACTCCCTCCAAATTCAAAACCAGCTGATGATGTTTTTGGTGAAATAACAAGTTCTGTTTATAAGTCACAGCGTATTGATGGCTTTGTTTTCTTTACTTCTAATACACCAAAGCATTTTATTGACGTACTCAAAGGGCTAAAAGAGAAGTTTGATCGAAGCCAGTTTACGGGGTATTAGTTTCTTGTTTAGCCGCAGATTACGCAGATTAATAGGATTTTAATTTTTTGTTAAATTAATAATAAAAGTGTAGAGGTAGTGTCAAACCGAGTAGAGTCGAGGTATCTTCTTTGTGGACTCAATAATCGGACT
The DNA here is from genome assembly GCA_964369735.1 of uncultured Treponemataceae bacterium. GTDB lineage: Bacteria > Spirochaetota > Spirochaetia > Treponematales > Treponemataceae > CAYJFX01. The sequence goes on along the minus strand of CAYJFX010000008.1, from coordinate 1,185 downwards.
TTTTAGAAAGGAAAGAATGTTTAACATACATATTATTCATCATGACAAAGATTTTCTCATAATTGATAAGCCTTCTGGGCTACCGTCTGCGCCGTTGAGTGAAAATGACACAAAAAATGCGTTTAGCATAATTGCAAAAGATTTTCCAAATGTAAAAAACGTGCTTGGTAAAAAGTCAATTGAAGGAGGATTGGTTCATAGAATTGACACAGATACTCGAGGTCTTTTGCTTATTGCCCAAACCCAAAATTTTTATGATTCCATTTTTTTACAACAATCTGAAGGTAACTTTATAAAATACTATACGGCTTATTGTCTAGATAAAAGAGAAGGCTTATCAAATTTTAAAAAACCTCCACTAAGTATTACTTCTCGTTTTCGATTTTTAGGAGAAGGCAGAAAAAAGGTTGAACCTGTGTTTGAACATTCTGGAAGGGCAGCCCTAAAAAAAGCAGGTAGTAAACTGTATACTACAAATGTTGTAAGCATTGAAGATGTATCAATGCCACTTGAAAAAAATTGCGTTAAAGTTCAGTGTAGCATTACAGAGGGCTTTCGACATCAAGTTAGAAGCCATCTTGCATATCTTGGTTTTTCTATTATTTCTGACCCCTTATATGGCACGCAAGGAAGTGTAGGTGATATGCAGTTTTTTGCTAGTGGCTTAGAGTTTACGCATCCCGAAACTGGCGAGCTGTTACAGTATTTTTTATCCGCAGATTAATGTGATTACGCAGATTTTAAGCTTCAATATAAAAAAAATTGATACATATAACTAAAACGTTAGTACGCATAAGGCCTGTGTGCAGGAAAAGATATTTGATGCAGGTACAATAAAAATCCTATTAATCTGCGCCATCTGCGGATAGAACCTTCTTTAGTTCAGCACACAAATAAAACGAACCAACGCAAAGTAGGGCTTTTTCTTCGTTTGCACAGGCTTCCAAAGCATATTTAATTGCCCTCGCATAATCTTCATCAACAAATAAAATATCCGAATCAAAATACCTTTCGAAAGCACTTTGTGCTTTTTCAATAGAGCCTTTTTTAACACTTCCAGGTAAGGTAAGTGTCACATTAGAAAACTTGCATGGTGTGTCTTTTATAAACTTTGCCATAGATTCAACATTTTTGTCATCTGCACAAGCGAAGATAACATTTTGCTCCGCACCAAAGTCAGAGTAA
>CAYJFX010000007.1:0-36000 GCA_964369735.1 uncultured Treponemataceae bacterium | reverse complement strand
TGGCTCCGCCTTCGAAGGTTCGAATCCTTCTCTCCCCAAAGAGGTATCGGGTAAATCTGATACCTCTTTTTTTTTAGAGGTTGCTTTGGCAGATACATTTTACGATAATGGGTTACAGTTTACCTGTAAACAATGCTCAGGATGCTGTAGACATGACCCAGGCTTTGTATACCTTTCTCAAGTAGATATAAAAAATTTATGTTTAGCTTTAAGTATTAATAAAAGCGAATTAATCAAAAAATATTGTAGAGTCGTTCCATATTATGATGGAACAGAAGTGCTTAGTTTATTAGAAAAAGAAAATTATGATTGTATTTTTTGGGACAATGGGTGTACCGTGTATGCAGGTAGGCCCATTCAGTGCTCGACTTATCCATTTTGGACATTCTTATTAGATAATGAGGCTAGGTGGAACCAAGAAAGTAATAGTTGCCCTGGCATTAACAGTGGTTGTATGTTGAATAAAAATGAAATATGTGATATATTACTAACGTATAAGAATAATATGCCTTTGAGAGTTTCTTCAGGCATTGATTCGGAGGATACGATTTAGTGAAAGTTAATTTTTATGGTGTTAGAGGTTCAATAGCTACTCCAATTCACTCAGATCAAATACAATCAAAAATCTCTGCCGTTGTTTCAAAAATTACTGAAAAAGATATTGTATCTGAAGATGCAAAGCAACGTTTTATTGCCAATTTGCCCAAGGATATTTTTGGTACTGTTGGTGGAAATTCTGCTTGTGTTGAAGTAGTCCTTGATTCTGGAGACATAGCAATTTTAGATGCAGGAACAGGAATACGAGTTTGTGGAAAAAAATATGCAGGAATAGCAAATAATACCTTTAATTTGCTCATTACACACTTTCACTGGGATCATTTACAAGGCTTACCTTTTTTTGAGCCAGCTTATAACCCAACAAATACCATACATGTATATTCAACATCATGTGAGGCAAAAAAACACCTTGAAGAACAAATGTCTCAGCCATATTTTCCTGTACCATTTGAAGCCTTCACAAAGAACATAACATTTACCGAAGTAAAAGAATTCGAAGAGTTTACAATTGGTAATACAAAAATAATGTGCAAAAAAATGTTTCATCCTGGTTCATCATACACTTTTTTGTTTGTAGAAAATGGAAAACGTTTTATACATGCAACTGATGTCGAGCTGCAACAAAGTGATTTTGAGCGAACAGAAGAAAACGTTGCTTTTTTTCAGGATGCTGATGTATTAGTGTTAGATTCACAATACACTGTTGATGATGCGCTACAAAAAGAAAATTGGGGCCACTCTGCATTTTGCTATGCGATTGACTTTGCACACCTTTTTAATATTCGTGAACTTTATTTATTTCATCATGAACCTTCATACGATGATAAAAAGCTATACTCAATTTTGAAGTCTGCCCAGTGGTATTCAGATAATGTGTGTAGTGGAGCGGTAACGGTTCATCTTGCAATAGAAGGACAAGAAATTACTGTATGAGCAATTTAAGCTATGATTTTACATTTCTTGAAGTAAAAAAATTGGTACAGTTTTTTAGACAAAAAGATATACCCGTCGAGCTTGAAAATTTTTTTTCATGTATTGAAAGCCATATTTATAATAATATGACCATTGAAGAAGCGGAGCATTTTTTAAATGAAAAATAAGTTTATTAAAGTACTAGTAGCTTTCAGTTTATTTAGTATTATAGCAATTTGTATAGTTATAGCAGGTTTTTATTTTTTAACATCACCTGTGAATTCAGCGGATAGTGATGGTGTTAAGTTTAAAGTAAACTCTGGTGCCACAATAGGTACGGTTGCACATGATTTATTTAGCGAAGGGCTAATCAGGTCATCACAGGCATTTTATGTATATGGTCGATTATCAAATACGAATTTGCAAGCAGGGATTTTTAATATATCTCCTTCTATGTCTGTAAGTGATATTCTAGCAGTTTTTGAATCTGGAAGATTTGAATCAATACGTGTTAGCATACCTGAAGGACTCACTACAAGTAAAATTGGGGTGCTCCTTGAAGCACATGAAGTAACAAGCGCAAATGACTTTATTCAAGCAACAAAAAACAAAGAATTGCTTGCAGAATTTGATTTAAATGCAAGTACATTTGAAGGATTCCTTTTTCCTGATACATATTATTTTGATCCTGATATGACAGGTGAGGCTGTTGTAAGAATTCTGGTTACAAATTTTTTTACAAAACTTGAGGAAATTCTTCTTTTTGAGAATGTTACTACAGATAACCTATATGAAAAAATAATTCTTGCTTCAATTGTTGAGCGAGAATATCGAGTTGCAACCGAAGCCCCACTTATAGCTAGTGTCTTTATAAATAGAATTAACCAAAACATTGGATTGTACTCATGTGCTACATTGGAGTATATTATAACTGAGATACAAGGTAAGCCGCATCCCAAGGTAATTACGTATGATGATATACAGATAGACAACCCTTATAATACTTATATGTGGGCAGGTCTCCCTCCAACACCTATATCAAACCCAGGGCTAATAGCATTAAAGGCTGCCATAAATCCTGCAGATACTAATTACTATTATTTTAGACTAATTGATGCCTCAATAGGTAATCATGTTTTTACAACTGACTTTGATGATCATATTGAAGCAGGCACAAGCATCCAAACAAAGAGCATGCCAAGCTGATGCCTCGTATATCATCTCAAACTCTTGATGAAATTAATGAGCGCATTGATATGCCAACCCTCGTAAGTGAATATACTAAACTAGAAAAGCGAGGGGAGGGCTACTGGGGCTGTTGCCCATTTCACAATGAAAAAACTCCATCATTTAATATTATGAATGATAAAAAAATGTACTATTGTTTTGGTTGTCATGCGGGGGGGAGCTTAATTCAGTTTTATATGAACATGGAAAAGCTTTCATTCTATGATGCTGCGCTAGCATTAGCAAAAAAAGCTGGTATTGATGTTATTTTTGACGGAAATACTTCTGCTCAGTATCCACAAAATTCCCTCAAAGATGATTATATAGAATTATATAATAGAATAAGCGGTACATATAACTATTTGTTAACGGCAAGTACCTTAGGAAAAGAAACATTACAATACTTATATGACCGTGGAATTAATAATGAAACAATTGAAGTATTTCAGCTTGGTTTTTCTCCAAAAGACAGATACTGGCTAAAAAAATTTCTTGTAGAAAAAAAATATAGTGAATCATTTTTAATAGATTCTGGTTTGTTTTCTAAGAAATACCCTGATATTTCTTTTTTTTCAAACAGGTTAATGTTTCCAATTTGCAACAGGCATGGACAAACAATTGCTTTTGGTGGAAGAATTTTAGAAGGTGAAGGACCAAAATACCTGAACTCTAGCGATTTAGTTCAGTATAAAAAAAGAGAAACACTTTATGCATTTCATTTGGCAAAACAGTTTATTAGGGAAGAAAAAAGCGTAATAATATGTGAAGGCTACATGGATGTTATTGCCTACCATCAGGCTGGTACAAAGAACACGGTAGCACCCCTTGGTACTGCACTTACAGAAGATCAGGTTCGACTGCTTAGTTCATTTTGTGATACATTTTATTTGTCATTTGATAGTGACAGCGCAGGCCAAGATGCTACCTATAAGTCAATACTTTTATGTAGACAGCACAATGTTTCAGTTAAAATTATTCGCTTTACGGTTGGAAAAGATCCTGCAGAAATTTTATTAAATTCAGGACCAGAAATCTTGACAAATTATAAAAACTACGCTATATTGGATAATGAATATTTGTTGTCTGTTTTGATGCATCGGTACCCGGTAAACACACCTGAAGGCAAAATGCGTATATGTTTGGCCTATTTTCCCTATTTAGATGCACTGCAATCGGATATACACAGAGAATCGTGTTTTGAATATGTGTCACAAACTTTAAATGTTAGTATGGACGTTCTAAAGGATGACTACAAAAACAGAGATTCGGCCAAAAATAAATTGGATTATTCGAATACTGAAAAAGAACAAAAGTTGCAAGGAGGTTTTAAGCCCGATGCAGAACTACGAGCAATTTTAGCCGTAGTAGCAAATTTTGATTTTTTTCACATAATGCGCTCATCGTTGTCTGTAGATGATTTTGAAGGTATTATAGCAAGGGAAATGTTTATTACACTTGAAGAATGTTTTCGAGAGGGTGCCACTAGCACTGATAGTATACTGTCGCGTTGCAGTGAAGATGTAAGGAATTTAGTAGCGCAGTCAATTACTTCGGGTGAATTTGCTCAGAATTCTAAACAAGTTATTGATGGTAGCGTACAAATGCTTAAGAAAAAAAGTCTCATGCGAAAAAGAGAGCGACTTTTAAACAGAATGCGTCAACTGCAATCTGGTACAAATGATGATAGTAGCATGCTAGATGCATTGCTAAGTGAAAAAATGAACATTGATTTTGAATTAAATAAATTATAAGGGGCATTGATGTCAGATCAAGAGCAACCAGTAGTATTAGATCCAGCCGTAGAAAGACTTATTGAGCATGGATTGGAAAAAAAAGTTATTAATTGGGATGATGTAAATAATTTTTTACCACCAGACTTAATAAATTCCAACAAAATGGAAGAAGTATTAATTCTCTTACAGAAAAGTCAGATTCAATTGCTTGAAGAAGATGCATTTTTTGATGGTGATGATGATTTAAAAGACGCTTTTGAAAGTGAAAATTCAGAAGAAGTCAAAGCAAAAGAAGCAGAGAGAAAGAAACTTGTTTATAATGAAAAAGATGCAAAAAGTGATGACCCAATCAGGCTTTATTTAAGAGAGATTGGTAAAGAGCATCTATTAACTGCAGAGCAGGAAGTTGTGTTAGCAAAAAAAATGGAAAGCGGTGAGAATATTATTAAGGATGTTATAAAACGTTCTGGTATGATGATTCCTGAGTTCTATGCGTTGGCACAAAAAGCATATACAAAAATAGATGTAAATGAAACAGGTCGTCCACGAAAAGAAATAAATGAAGAGATGTCAGAAAAGAGGCGTCTTAAAGTAGCGTATGGTGAACATTTAAAGCCAATTTTACCTGACTTAAAACAATATACTCAACTAAAGAAGCATCTCTATGATGCAGACCCTTCTAAAAACATATTTGAAGACCAAGCACTTATAACAGTAAGAAATAAAATTCTTACGCAGTTGCAAAATATTGACATAAAGTCAGAAGAAATAGAACGCTTTTCCTTAAGGTTTATTGATGCTAAAGTAAGAATAGCAGACTTTAGACAACGAAAAGAGCGAAAAGCTAAAGAATTGCGCATTGCCGACTTTGCTGGATTGAGAAACCTTGGAAAGCGTTTAGCTATTAAATCTGAGAGAACAAAGTTGGAAGAAGAACTTGGTATAACTTCAGATGAAATTAGAGAAGTATATACTCAAATACAAAAAATTGACAGAAAGCTTCGCAAGTTAGAATATGAATTTGAAAATGATGTTCAAGAAATATTATCGATGACACAAGAGATAGATACAGGTCGTAAAATGATGGAAGAGGCTAAAAATCGCCTTATAAATGCAAACTTACGTCTTGTTGTATCCATTGCAAAAAAGTATACAAATAGAGGGTTGCAGCTCTTTGACCTAATTCAAGAAGGTAATATTGGGCTTATAAAAGCTGTTGAAAAATTCGAGTATAACAAAGGCTTTAAGTTTTCTACATATGCCACATGGTGGATTAGACAGGCAATTACGAGAAGTATTTCTGATCAAGCCAGAACAATACGTGTTCCAGTGCATATGATTGAAAATATAAATAAGGTTGTTCGCGAGTCGAGACAGCTACTACAAAGATTAGGCCGAGAGCCAACCGACGAAGAGGTTGCAGAACAACTTGGGTGGCCAGTTGCTCGTGTTAAAACAGTTAACAATGTTGCCAGAGAGCCAGTTTCGATAGATCAACCAGTTGGGGAAGAAGAAGATTCTTTGCTTGGTGATTTTATTGAAGATAAAGAAGTAGAAAACCCTTCGTCAAGAACATCATATATTCTGTTAAAAGAACAGGTTCAAAGCGTGCTTTCAACACTTCCAGAAAGAGAGCAAGAAGTTTTGGAAATGAGATTTGGCTTTAAAGATGGTTATTCACTAACGCTTGAAGAGGTTGGTTTGTACTTTGATGTAACACGGGAGCGAATTCGGCAAATTGAAGCTAAAGCATTACGACGATTACGCCACCCTAGACGTGCTAGTGGATTGCGCGATTATATAGACAATTAAATTATTTTAGTGTAAAATATTAAGAGGTAAAAGTAGAATATGACTGGTATTTTTGACAAATTAAAAACATTACAAGACATTTTAGGGCAGAAGTATTCAATTGAGCAAGAAATTGAAAATTCTCCAAAAAAACTTTCTGTGCAAGATGAACTTCTAGCTCGACTAAAGAAAGAATTCATTGTGAAAAACACTGAGTATGAAGAAGTGCGTGCTAAAGTATTAAAACTCAAAGCAGATTTAGCAGAAGCAGAATCTGCACGTGAAATGGGTGAAAAAAACATGGAAAGTATTTCTACTCATCGCGAATATGAAGTACTGGAAAAAGCAATTAAAGATTCAACAGACTTAGAACAAACAGTAAGAAAAGAGTTACACCGAGAAGAAAAAAATCTTGCGGAGCTTAATGATAACTTACAACAAGATGAAAAGCTTATTAAAAGCCAAGAAAAAGAGTTAAATGATGGAAAAGAGTTGTTGGAACAAGAAGTAGCCAGTATGAGAAAGAAACTTGATAGTTTAGAAAAAAAAGAAGCAAAACTTATACCTGGTATTGATGCTGACATTGTTTTTAAATTTGAGCGAATCATTAAAAATAAGCAAACAGGGATTGTAGCTGTTAAAGGTAATGTATGTGAAGGTTGTCATATGATTCTCCCTGCACAGTTTGCAAACGAAGTACATAATGGTGATGAAATACATTTTTGTCCGTACTGTAGTAGAATTTTGTTTTATCAAGAACCAGAAGATGGTGAAAGTGACTTTTTTCAATTTGATGATACAGGCAGCTTAGAAGGCTTTGATGAAGATGACTTTTCTGATGATGATAGTGAGGAAGAGGAAGAAGAGGATCCTAGAGCTATATCTACCTCTCAGACTTTATCTGAAATGGATTTTGAAGAGTAATTTTACAGAAGAGACGTAACCGCGGTTGAAATATATCGAGGAAAGTCCGGGCTCCATCGGATAAGATGCCGGCTAACAGCCGGATACATGTATTACATGTAATAGAGAGCGCAACAGAAAGTAAACCGCCCTAATGGGTAAGGGTGAAACGGTGAGGTAAGAGCTCACCTGAGTATTTGGTAACAAATACTGTAATGTAAGCCTCATCTGGAGCAAGGTCAAGCAGTAACAGAGTATCCGACTCATATGTTACGGGTAGACCGCTTGAATTATACAGTAATGTATAAACAAGATAGATGGTTACAAATGCAATGTAAAAATTGCTAGACAGAATCCGGCTTACAGTCTCTTCTGTTTTTTTTGAGGGAGGATATGAAAAAAAAGCATAAAGCACATTCTGCTATATTTAAAAATAAATCATATACATCCCACAACAAAACAAGTTTTAAGAAGTCTCCGTTTAGTTTTAATAAAACATATAATAAAAAGCGTGTTTTTTTAATATTATTATTTTTACTCCTATCTCTATCTGCAATTGGTGCTATCTCAATTGCAATATCTAATAGGATATCTAGCGCGCCTGATTTATCTCTTTTAGAGGAACTTTGGGAAGCGGAGGACTATGTTGAAACATACAATCATGCTAAAATTATTTTAGATGTATTACCTTTTAATAATACTGCACTCACATATCATGGCTATGCATCCTTTTATTTAGCATTATCAAGTACAGGTTCTGTACTTGTACATACTTATATTGACGAAGCAATAAATTCGCTTAGATTAGCACTTTTAGATGCAAGGGGCTCCATTGCACCTCAGCTGGAATACATGCTTGGTAAAACATATTTTCATAAAAATAGACTATCAGCTTACTATTTTTATTCAGATCTTGCAATTAAATACTTGCATAGCGCACATAATAATGGGTATAATGCTAGTGACATATATGAGTATTTAGGACTAAGTTATTCATCTCTTGATATGACAGAAGAGAGTATTGTATATTTTACTGAGGCACTTTTAGTTAATGATTCTGATATTTTGCATGTTGCACTAGCTGAGCAGTATTACAAAATAGAAAATTATGATGCAGCTAAGCCTTATTTACAAAGGGTTAAAACTGAAAGTCACAATGTTGACTACATTGTACAGTGTTCAAACTTACTAGGTCAAATTTATATTTCAGAAGAAAAATATGATGAAGCTTTAGTTGAGTTTGAGTATGCGTTATCTGTAAATGAACTATCTGCAGATGCTCACTACGGGCTTGGTTTAATATATGAATACCTAGGCGATACGGTAAAAGCACGTGCTCAATGGCGAAAAACTTTAGAAATAGAAGTTAACCATCAAGGCGCACGTTTAAAAATGATATAAATATAATGAGGAGTATTTTACAATGGGTCTTTTTGATAGATTTACGACAGACATAGGAATGGATTTAGGTACATGTAACACTCTAATATATGTTCCAGGTAAGGGTATTGAGATTAATGAACCGTCGGTAGTAGCGGTTGAAAAGGGTACTGGGCAAATTTTGGCCGTTGGTGCCGAAGCAAAAAGAATGCTTTGGAAAACACCTGGAGACATTACTGCAATTAGACCTTTAGCTGATGGGGTTATTGCGGATATAAACAGTACTGAAAAAATGATTCGTTATTTTGTATCAAAAATAATTCCGAAGTATCAAGTTATAAAGTCAGTACGCATGAAAATTGGAATACCTAGTTGTATTACAGAAGTTGAAAGACGGGCAGTAATTGAAGCAGCTATGAAAGCTGGTGCTAAAGAGGTTAGTGTTATTGAAGAGTCTCGAGCAGCTGCGATTGGTGCTGGAATCCCCATTCATGAACCTGCAGGACACATGGTTTGTGATATTGGTGGTGGGACAACTGAAGTATCCGTTATCTCTCTCAATGGTATGGTTGTAACAAGCTCAATAAGAGTTGGTGGGGATGAGTTTGATGAAGCTATTATAAAATATGTTCGTAGTGAGCATAGTCTTATTATTGGACAGCAGACTGCAGAGCGTTTAAAAATTGAAATAGGGAACGCTTCACCTGAGAAAATTATAGAAAAAATGGAAATAAAAGGCACTGATGCAATAACAGGTTTACCACGCCGCCTTGAAATAGATTCAGTAGAAGTACGAGAAGCATTAAAAGATCCTACAACACAAATTGTAGAAGAAATAAAATTAACCTTGGGCAAAACGCCTCCTGAGCTAGCAGCAGATATTGTTGAACGCGGAATTGTTATGACTGGTGGAGGCTCATTGTTAAAAGGATTACCTAAACTTATCTCAAAGGAAACTGGTGTTCCTGTTTTTTTAGTCGAGTCTCCTCTGGAGTGTGTTGCAGTTGGTGCAGGAATGTCATTTGAAATACAAAAAGATATGACAACTGATAGAAGTGTTTATGATAGTCTAAATAACTAACAGTACGGCTTTATGGATAATACCTTACATGCTACACATTCTTTAAAATTTTCTCTAAAGTTACTCGCAGCACTCGTGATGTTTTCTGGCATATTATTAACTGCTTCTACAGGAGTTTTTGTATTAAACTTTAAGGCATTAGGTTTTTCTGTTTTCTCAGGAGCACAAAGAGGTGTTTTTGCTGTCGTTGATGGTATTGAGAATACATTTACTGCAATACGCGCTTTGTCGACACTTCAAGAGGAGTACCAAATACTTTCTGAAAAAGTTGAAGATTATGAATTTTTACAAAGATCTAATGCCGAAATACGAAAGGAAAATGATAGATTAACAGAGCTATTGGGCTTTACACAAACGTATTCATATAAAACAACAGCAGCAAGAATTATAGGGAGAGATCCAGAGAGCTTGTATTCTGGAATTACACTAAACAAGGGCAGTAGGCACGGTGTTGAAAAAAATATGCCAGTAATTGCTATACAAAATGGAAACGTAGGCCTTGTTGGTAAAGTAATTACCGTAGGGTTATATACGAGTTTTATTATGCCTATATATGATTTTAACTCTCATGTATCTGCTCGAATACAAAATACAAGAGATTTGGGACTTGTGAGTGGTAATGGATCCTCAGATGGTACTTTAACACTCAACTATATTAAAAAGCGAGTTATGGAAGACTTGCAATATGGTGATATTATTGTAACTTCAGGTGAAAATGATAATTATATGCGAGAAACAACAATAGGGACAGTTTCAGGCATTAATAGCGTTGATTATGATAGTTCATTGATTATTTCTGTCATTCCAACTATAGATTTTGCACGTCTTGAAGAAGTTATTATTGTTGATACAAGTACATTAAATGAAACAAGTCAAGATGTTAGGGCTGTGCGATGAAAAAAATAATTGCTTTATCAATTTTAATACTTTCTGTTGTTCTTTTTGAGGCTGCTGCTATTTCTAATTGGTATATTTTACCAACAAGTCCAGACATTATGCTGATTGTAACACTATATATCGGTTTAAAAAATGGCTCTACCGTTGGGCAATTAACAGGATTTTCATCTGGTTTACTAATAGATTTTTTGAGTGCATCACCTTTTGGATTAAACGCACTTGTTAGGTCAATTTTAGGCTTTCTTAGTGGTGTGCTCCATTTAAATATAAGCTCAAAAGGTATACTTATACCAATAATATTAGGCTTTACCGTAACCTTTGCTAAAGCTATGATTATATTTCTTGTTTCCTTTTTCTATCCAGGAAAAATAATGCTATACTCTCTGTTTACAAATACTCTATGGTTTGAATGTGTTTTTAATGCACTCCTTTCACCTATTATGTTTTTTTTACTATCAAAGTTTAATGTTTTTTCTGCTGACTTTAGACCGGAGCCATATTAATGAGTGAAAATAGTGATTATATTAGAATTGATAGTGAAGACTCTACCCTAAAATTTAGAACAGTTATTGTTTTCTCTGTAATAATCATTTGCACAATATCAGTGTATTTATTGCGCTTATTCTCTATGCAGATTATTGAAGGAACAGAGTACAGAATTCAATCAGAACTCATTTCAAGCAAAGTAAAAGTTATTCCTGCTAATAGGGGTGAAATCTTTGATAGAAATGCAATTTTACCCATAGCTACAAACAATGACTCGTGGGCAGTAGATATAACTCCTGCAGAAATACCAGCAGAAAGGTTTGATAGTGTGCTTGCACGCTTATCAAGTTTTTTAGATATGTCTAAAACTGAAATTGAAGATAAGATACCATTAAGCATGAGAAATGCTTTTACGGAAACTGAGATTAAAGCATCTGTTCCATTTAACACCATTGCAGATATAGCTGAAAATATTGTAGACTTACCTGGCGTATCTTGGAGATTAAAACCCGTGCGAAATTATACATTTTCGACATCAATGTCACATGTAGTCGGATATGTTGGAGATATTACCCGTGAAGAGCTACAGGTATTATATAATCAGGGATATTCATCTACAAGCTTAATCGGAAAAACAGGTATTGAAAAACAATATGATAATATTTTGCAAGGAACAAGTGGTACTGAGTCTAGAACAGTAGATGTACGAGGTCGATTAGTATCTGATGATCCTATAATTAGCGCACCAGTGCCTGGGCAAAATTTAGTGCTAACGGTTGACTCTAGGATACAAGAATTAACTGAAAAAGCTCTAGGTGAAAGAGTTGGTGTTGCAATTGTGTTAGAACCTAAAACTGGCGAAATTGTTTCAATGGTTTCCTATCCGAGCTTTGATCCCAATATTTTTAGTACAGAAGATTATGCCAGCGAATATACTCGTTTGTTACAAGATGAGCATAATCCTTTTTTAAATAGGGCAATAAATGCGGAGTATCCAGTTGCTTCCACTTTTAAGTCGATAATGGCTGCAGCAATTATTGAAGAGGGGGACTTGCCCCCTACTAAAGCAATAGAATGTGAAGGGTTATTAGAGTATGGTGGTAGGGATTTTAACTGTCATATTGGCATTCCAGGCCATGGATATGAAACACTACGTGATGCCCTTGCACACTCCTGCAATGTATATTTTTGGACAGCAGGACGAGATTATCTGGGTGTGGAGAAAATTATTGATTATAGTGAAGAATTTGGTTATGGATTTCCGTTAAATATTGATCTTCCAAGTTCAAGGGCCGGCTTTGTACCAACGGTAGAATGGAAAGAAAGACGATTTCACGAAAAATGGTTGGGTGGAGATACGATGAACTTATCAATTGGACAAGGCTATACTACCGTAACACCTCTACATGTTGCAAACTCAATGGCAATGGTAGTAAATGAAGGTATTATTTATGAGCCTCATTTGCTCAAAGAAGTTAGAGATCCAATTACAGGGCAAGCTGTAACCACTGTTGAGCCAACAATTTTACATAGCTCAAATATTTCAGAGAATACATGGAAAACTTTAAAGGACTACTTACGATATACTGTTTCAGATGGTACAGCCCAGTTTCCCCTAAGAAATAGAATTGTACAAATATCAGGAAAAACAGGAACAGCCGAAGTTGCTGGTTATGATGATAGCTGGCATTCATGGTTTGTTTCTTATGGGCACCCCTATGATTCTGGTGAAGAAGAAGCTCTTGTTGTTTGTGTAATGGTTGAAGCAGTTAATGAATGGGAATGGTGGTCACCATATGCAACAAATATTATATACCAAGGAATTTTTGCAAATCAAACATATGAGGAAGCTATTGCAGCACTCGGATTTCAATATTTACAAAAGCCAATAGGACGTGTTGAGTAGCTATGAAAAAACCATTAGTTTTTAGGCTTTTTGATTTTATTCTCTTTTTTCCAGTTATTGCGCTTGTTACAATAGGAGTTTTTTTTATTTATTCTTCAAGTGTAAACTCTGATGGTGTTTCGGTTTCCAATGAATACATTAGGCAAATAATATTTGCAAGTACAGGGTTTATTTTAATGATGGTGTGTGCGGCATTTGACTATCGTAGATTTTCGCGTACGATACCAATTGTCTTTGTAGCTTTTTTAGTTGTTTTAATATACACATTTTTGTTTGGCCGAGTTGTAAATGGCGCTCGTAGCTGGTTGGGAATTGGTAGTTTTGGAATACAGCCTTCTGAGCTTGGAAAAATTGTGTACATACTCTTTTTAGCTTGGTACCTTGACCGCTCACATAAAACACCAACACTAAAACGATTTTTGATTTCTTTGATAATAATGCTCGTGCCCCTTGGACTCATTTTGATTCAACCTGATATGGGTACTGCAAGTGTTTATTTACCAATATTTTTAGCTATGGTTTTTGCTGCAGGCTTGCCAATAAAATATATCTTAATGATAGTTGCAACAGGAGTAATTTCCTTATTTTTAACAATTTTACCAATATTAAATGATGAAATTTTTCATAATACTATCGCATTATCACAAGTATTAGTAGAAAACAGACTGAGATTAATTGTTATTGTTGCCTTAGGATCTATAACGCTTATTGGTATTGTTGGTTTGTTTTTATACAAACATCGATATTATTATTGGATTTCATGTGTTTTTGGCGTACTAACGGCATCTTTTATAGCCTCAATATTTGGGGGAATGATTTTGCAGGATTATCAAATTAAAAGGCTTATTGTTTTCTTAAACCCGGACATTGACCCTCTTGGAGCTGGTTGGAATATTATACAATCAAAAATTGCAATAGGCTCAGGAGGTTTTTTAGGTCAAGGCTTTTTGCAAGGTACACAAAGTCATTATAGATTTTTACCTCAACAAAGTACAGATTTTATTTTTAGCATTTTAGCTGAAGAGATTGGATTTCTAGGAATAACTTTTGTATTCCTTTTGTTTGGGATTCTCTTTTTTAGAATTTTGTTTATCATGAAAAACACTAAAAATACGTATGGTTACTTTATCGTCGTTGGAATTTTAACCATGTTTTTCTTTCACTTTTTAGTAAATGTTGGTGTTGCGATGGGGGTTATGCCCATAACGGGAATTCCTTTATTCTTTTTATCCTATGGTGGCTCTTCACTTTGGACGGGAATGATTGCAATTGGTTTATTAAAAAATATTTATTACAGGCGGCTCGATTATTAACGCTATACATCCTTTATCTGCTATTGGAACAGAGCTACAGTCAATCCAAAATCCTTCTAGATACTTAGGAGGGGAGTTTGGACAAATTGTAAAAACTGAAAGCAGCTTCACTTTTGGAATTGCTTTCCCTGATCTTTATGAAATTGCCATGAGTAATCAAGCAATAAAAATAATCTATAATGGGCTTAATGCACGAGAAGATATTTCATGCGAAAGAGTTTTTGCTGTTGAAAAGGATTTTGAAGATTTATTAATACGAAAGGATATTCCTTTATATACATTAGAAACAGGTATACCATTAAAAAATATTGATATGCTTGGTTTTTCAATTGGCTATGAGCTTGGCATGACAAGCGTATTATCAATGCTCGATTTAGGTCAAATCCCTTTGATGGCAAAGGATAGGACCGAGAACGATCCAATTGTAATTGCAGGAGGATGTGGCGTCACAAATCCTGCTCCATTATCTAAGTTTTTTGATGCTATTTTTATTGGTGAAGCCGAAGATGAGATGTTCGACCTCATTGAGCACCTTAAAGATTTAAAGAAAAGTGGTGCAAACCGAAAAGACTTATTACAAGCCTTTACAGAACATCCGAGCGTATGGATAAAAGGAAAAAAGGCCGTTAGAGCAATAAAAAAAGACTTTGGACAAGTACCTTCAATACGGGCATACAATCCTCTTCCTTCAATAAAACCTGTTCAAGATCATGGGGTTGTTGAGATTATGAGAGGGTGCCCAAACGGTTGCCGATTTTGTCATGCAGGTATATATTATAGGCCCCAAAGAATGAAAGATTTAGATATAATTCTAGCCGAGGTTGATGAGCTTGTAAATGTTGCTGGTTATAAAGAAATTAGCTTAACCTCTCTTTCATCAGGAGATTATACTGATGTGGATGCATTACTTGAAATTTTAACTGCAAAATATAAGTCAAAGAAGATATCATTTCAATTACCATCGTTAAAAGTAAGTAGCTTTACATTACCAGTGCTTGAGAGTATCAGTCAAACTCGAAAAAGTGGGTTAACATTTGCGGTAGAAACACCAATAGAAGCATGGCAGTTTTCACTCAACAAAGAAGTGTATGAAGAAAAGCTTTTTGATATTATTATGAATGCAAAAAAGCGCGGATGGAATAAAGCTAAGTTTTACTTTATGGTTGGTCTTCCTGTGGGAGTGCACGCATTAGGACATGATTATAATGTTAATAGTAACTATATTGTTGGTGGCGAGGGGACAGAAGAGAGAGCAATTGTAGATTTTATGCTCTATATTCAAGAAAAGACACGCATCCAATGCAATGTAAATATAGGAACATTTATTCCAAAACCACATACTCCATATCAATGGGCATCACAACTAACACAAGAGCAGTCACGAGAAAAGTTATTTTATATAAGAAACAGTCTACCAAAAGGAAAATTTAGAACGAGTACACACAATCAGTTTGTCTCTTACATTGAAGGTTTGATTTCACGAGGAGATGAACGAGTAGGGGACATAATACTATCTGCATATAAAAAAGGTTGTAGACTTGACGCTTGGGATGACCATATACGAAAAGATATATGGCAAAATGCAATTGAAGATGTAGAACGTGAATACGGTTGCAATTTTGAAAATGAAGTGTGTAGCTCACGTTCTTTAGATGCTATGTTGCCGTGGGATGAAGTAGATCTCGGTACTAGTAAAGATTATTATAAGTCGGAATGGGAAAGATCTCTTAAGGAAATGAGAAGTCCAATTTGTAAGCCAAACTGTAATCATCACTGTGGGCTCTGCAGAGGCCTATCTGAGGGTTCAATACACGTTTCCACACAAACTATCAGTAATGAGAAAAAAGAAGCTCTATTGGAAGATATACGCGCCTCACAGTCTGTTGAAATTAATGTAGAACAAAATATAGAAGTAGTATGGCGAGCTATATTTACATTTCAAAAAAAAGGTGGAAGTGAGTATTTAACTCAACTAGCTCTTGTTGAAAGCTTTCATAAAGCATTTATGAGAAGTAATCTTCCGATTATGTATAGTAATGGATTTAACCCACTACCAAGATTCGAATTGGCATCAAGTTTATCACTTGGAATTAAATCAAAAGGGGAGGTTGCTTCTGCAATTTTAAGCGCTGATATATTGCACTCTGATTTTAAAGAAAGACTTCAAAAAAAACTTCCTTCTAACATTATAATAGATAATGTTTTTATTTATCCCGTTTCAAATAAAAAAAAGCGTGAATCATTAGCATCATTATTATGGGGATCAAAATATACATATACATTTCTACTGGATAAAGAACTAGTAAACAAGTTTATTGAACAGAGTGAACATTTAGCTTCCCTTATATGCAGATACAATGAAAATGAGAATGTACTTGATATTACGTTGCCTTTTTCAGTTGATAGACTCTTTAGGGATAGCATTCAAACATATTTCAATGAGCCCATATATCGCTGCGTTGACATAACAAGAGTGGAGATGTACGCTAAGAGTAAAGAAGATAATACTGATACCTATTACAACTACTTTGATGCATATAATATTATAGCAAATCTACATAAAGATTTACTAGAAAGCTAGAAAGATTGTAAAAATGTCTATTTTTGTCGACATATTTATGAGTAATTCTTTTCTGGAGGACTTTTATTAAAGGGTGTTTGTTATTTACTACAGTGTTCCTTCTAAATTGTTCACTATTTTTATTTTCACAAACAGATGAAGTAGCCACTCGCGTACATTTTATAGATGTTGGACAGGGTGATTGCATTTTTATAGATTCTGGTGACTATGAAATACTCATAGATGGTGGAAATAATCATTATGGAGAATATGTTTCAGATTACATTAGCCCATATATCCATGGAACTTTGGAGCTAATAGTTGCAACTCACCCTGATGCAGACCACATAGGCGGCTTAGATACTGTTTTAAAACGTTTTTCAGTTGGAACAGTTATTGATAGTGGTAAAAAACACACTACAAAGACGTATAACGACTACATTAATGCAGTATTGAATGAAATAGGGGTAGTGTTTCTTAATGATTTTGATATGGCGATTGCTATAAGTGATAATATAGTATTTAATATAATTGAGGTTGTAGATGACAGGGATGACAATAATCAAAATTCAGTAATAAGTACTTTAGATGTCAATGGAATAAAATTTCTGTTTACTGGTGATTTAGAATCAGATCTCGAAATAGAATATATTGATAAATTTCCCACTTCCCATGTACTTAAGGTGGGTCATCATGGTTCAAGGACTTCAACATCACTAGAGTTTGTAAACAAGGTTAATCCTAAGTATGCTATCATTAGCTGTGAAAAGAATAATCGATATGGTCATCCACACAGCCAAGTGCTAGATATACTGAACAAAAAGAATATCAATATACTTAGAACGGATGTTTTAGGAACAATAATTGCTGAAGTAAAAGATAGTGAAGTGATATTCCAGTATGTTAGTACAGAGTAGGATGAGAATTATATTTATATATTTTGGTAGACAGAATATACATTATGGGAAGTAATACTGATTTAATATATATAAACACAAAAAAAACGGCACGAATGCCGCTTTTTTTTGTATCATTTTTTATGAGAACATTGGATCAATTTTGTCTTTGTAAATTTCTACAATTTTATGTCTCATCATTTCTTGTTTAGCTGATAGCTCTTTTGAAACTTGGAAACTTTCAGGCAGAATGGCAAATTTACTAATGCGCTCATACGGTCTAAATCCAGCTTCTTCTACAATTCTAGCATCAAGCTCAGCCCTAATAAGTGATATAATTTCTTTTGTTTGTAGAAGATCTTCATAGGTATTATATACAATCTTATTGTCACTAGCGTATGCTTCAATATTATCCTTTGAAGGCACAATAAGTGCTGCTAAATACTTTTGGTCCTGTCCAAGAACAACCGGTGTTTCAATATACTCACTAATTACCAAAGCACTTTCAATTGAAGCTGGTTCAATGTTTTCACCGCCTAAAAGTACAATGGTGTCTTTAGCTCGCCCGGTTATACTTATTTCGTTATCATACGTAAGCATACCAAGATCACCAGTATTGAGCCAACCGTCTTCATCTACAACTTCTTTTGTAAGATCATCTCGCTTATAGTAGCCCATCATAATTTGTTCACCTTTAGCAAGAATTAAACCTTTTTCCCCTGGTGGAAGACCAATGCCATCAACAATTTTACCTTCTTTTTCTGCAACTACTTTAATTGCAGAACATGGATATACAACTCCAACACAACCAGGCCTTGGCTTATTTACATCACGAA
This sequence comes from uncultured Treponemataceae bacterium, assembly GCA_964369735.1. Lineage (GTDB taxonomy): Bacteria > Spirochaetota > Spirochaetia > Treponematales > Treponemataceae > CAYJFX01. Next base: position 17,521 of record CAYJFX010000007.1, on the reverse strand, counting down.
CAGAAAGCACTGGAGCAGCTTCTGTAATACCATAGCCTTCTAACAACTTAAATTTAATCGCTCTGTAAAAAAGGTCTGTATTAGGTTGAAGAGCTCCCCCTCCAGAAATAGCAGCCACCATTCGGCCTCCGAGCTTTGCACGTATTTTACTATATATGATCTTATCACCCAATGCATCTAGTGGAGTTAAAAGTATAAAAGGAATTATTCCTTTTAAGAAATCTAATAGCCTTGACCTGTTGTTATATCGGCAAACGTGTCCTAAAACGTGTTCTTTTGCTACAGTGTATTTCTTCCCTACCCCAACAAAAAAGTTAAAAAGTTTAAGCTTTAAGCCGCCATCCTTTTTCATAGCTCTGAACACACCTTGTGCTAAGGCTTCCCAAAGACGTGGTACACCACACATCCATTCAGGTCTAATTGTTGCCATATCTGCAAGCATGACGCTCGCAACAGGTTTTGAGTAAGCAATACCACTTCTAAACGTAATAGTAGAGTATTGAATAAAGCGCTCAAAGCTATGCCATACAGGAAGTACTGAAAGCCACATATCACCAGCTTTAGATGTAAGAACTCCACTAATAACTTCACATTGGCATAAATAATTTCTATGTGAGAGCATTACACCTTTTGGCACCCCTGTTGTACCAGATGTAAAAATAATTGTCGCTAAATCTTCACCTTTAATGGCATCAGCAATATCTTCAATTTCTTTTTTCTTTTCTAAGCCGATTTCTAGGCCTTTATTCATCAGCTGTTCATAACTATATAGTGTAATTCCAGCCTTCTTAGCCTTTGCAGCGTTCTCTTCAGACCACCCGTCAAAAAGGACAGCTGTTTTTAGCAATGGAACTTCTTTTATACCATCAAGAACTTTTTCAAATTGTCCCATTGTTTCAAATATACCATGTGTACATTCTGAAAAGGAAATGATATAACGGATTTCTGTTCCTGTTGAGTCTGTACCTCTTGGAACATCTGCTGCTGCTAGTGAAAGGATAGCTAAGTCTGTTATAAGCCACTCTTTTCTGTTGTCAGAAATAAGTGCAACATGTGCACCTTTTTTTATACCAATGCTCTTAAATGCAAGTGCCATCAAAAGTACACTATCATATAATTGCTTATAAGTATAGTTAACAAATTTGCCACTATCATCCTTAGATGCTTGTGCAACCACTTCAGGGCACTCAATAGCCCTAGATCGAATGAGCAACGCTAGGTTTTTTGGTAATGTTTTATCTGCGTGCTTTAAATCTGGATATACAATATGTGAATTTTTCATAGCATAATTATATCACACATTCTTAAATTTTGTCAAAGAAAATACATAGCATTTTGTAGATTTAAATAAAAAAAAAGTATAAAATAATGACTATGACAGAAACTTATTTAGCAAAACTTGGGGAATTAACATTAAAAGGTTCAAATATAAAACTATTTGAAAAACAATTGTTAAAAAATGTTCGGTACTCGCTCAAGGGTCTTGGCGCAAAAGTAACCCTTAGAGCTGGTAGAATGTATATAGATTGTGCTGTTGAAGCTTGTGAGGCAGTTGAATATGCTCTTAAGCACCTTATTGGAATTACCGGCTGGGCAAAAACTCGAGTATGTGAAAAAAATATTGATGCTATGAGAGAAGCTGTAATGAAAGAAGCTTTGATTGGTAGGGAACTCGGCGCAAAAACATTCAAGCTTGAAGCAAGAAGAAGCCAAAAAACCTTTCCGTTAAATTCATATGAAATTTGTAGGGAAGCTTCCTCCGAAGTTTTTACACAGGGAATTTTATCTGTAGATGTACATAAGCCAGATTTAACAATTACAATTGAAGTGCGAGAGCGTTGCTTTGTATATTCAGATGCCTATAAAGGCTGCAGGGGTCTTCCTGTTGGCACTGGACGCAAAGGATTACTCCTTTTATCAGGGGGTATAGACTCACCTGTCGCAGGATATAGAATGCTCAGACGTGGCATGAAAATTGAATGCATTTATTTTCATGCATATCCTTACACATCTGACGAAGCACAGAAAAAGGTTGAAGACTTAGCTCGAATTTTATCTCGTTATGGTGTTGAATCTCATATAAATATAATTTCATTCACCGATGTACAAATGAGAATTAAACAAAAATCACCTGAAGAATGGTCAACTCTTTTACTTCGCATGTGTATGATGAAGGTTGCTAATATGTTAGCAAAGCAAATACAAGCAAAGTGCCTTATAACCGGTGAAAGCCTTGGACAAGTCGCAAGTCAAACAGTTGAGAACATGGCAGTTACTGAAAGTGCTTGTACCCTACCCTTACTTAGACCGCTTGTTGGACTTGACAAACAGGAAATTATTGAAACAGCAATACAAATTGGAACATATGAAACATCAATATTACCATATGAGGATTGCTGTGTTCTTTTTTCGCCAAAACACCCAATCATTCATGCCTCAATAAATGAAGCACAAAAACTATATGATGACTTAGAGTGCGATTCATTGGTTGAAGCTGCTTTTAATAGCCGTGAGGTTAAGTTTTTTTCAGTATTGGATACAAGACCTTGACATCCTAAGAATTGTTATGGATATATGAAGCAATTTGTGTTATCTCTTTTTCAATTGGAAGCATTTTTAAGTTTTCTTGTATTTTCATTAGTTTTACTTCATCATGTAATACTGCATTCGCTTTTTCTGCTATTTCCTTTGGTTTTCGAATAAACCATCCGACCTTATTACGCACGGCAAATTGGACATTTCCTAATTCTTGACCATGTAAATATGTTGAAATAATCACTGGTTTTTGAGAACCTAGTACTTCAAAAATTGTCGAAGCACCAGGCTTGATAATTGCTAGATCGCATACACGAACAAAATCAATCATATTCGTTACAAAACCCATTATGCGCAAGTCTACGCTTGGGTGTAACTGTGCAATGACATCAAGAAGTTTTTTTGACGGCTTATCTCTACCACATACGACAATAATGGTGAAATCTGGATTAAGTTTCATCAACTGTCTAATTATGAGTACAACATTTGGAAGTCCACCACCACCACCTGTAACTAAAAGAACTTTTTTACCTTTTGGTATTTTAAGCTTATTTTTTAAGTCTAAAATACTTTGTTTGTCTGGTACTGTAAAAAAAGAAGGTTCAATTAGAAAAGGAAAAACATTAATTTTACTACTATCAATTTCTGAATTAGCTATGGCAATTTTTTTTATCTCCTCAGATGCTACGATAAATCTCACATTCTTTTCATAAAACCACGCAGTAGAGCAAGAGAATGGGTCTGTCACAACAACAGTTATAGGTATATTTGCATTTAATTGACGCACAGCAGATACGATGGAGGGGGTAAGCATAAAGTGAAAACAAACGACATCAGTCACCTTGTGTCTTCTAATAAGGCGCCGCATATACCAGGCAGTGTGAGGCCGAAATATAGTATTTAAGAATTGCTGCACTATCCGTATATTGGTGATTTCATAAAATAGTGTCCATGAGCCAGAAATGAAATTACAAGATACTTGATATAATTTTTCTACCAGGAATTTTTCAATACGATTTTTGCTACTAAAACCGTCTTCTAAAATTACATTATCATTTGGATATGTGTTGGACATTATGTGTTTAAATACTGTGGCAGGAGCTTTATGCCCTCCTCCTGTATTTAAATATAAACATAAAATATTTCGCATATGTATATATTGTACAATTTTAAGACTATGATGTCAATTGGTTGCTAATATGCAACAATTATTATACTTGCCTTTATTGAAAACAAATATAAGCTATGATATACTATTTGAGTATAAGTATGAAAAATAAAACACAGGTAATAGCAGAAATAGGAACTTCACACCAAGGAAACTTGCAAAATGCTTATTCTCTCATCGATGAAGCAGTCAACTCTGGTGCAGATTGCGTAAAATTTCAATGGGTATATGCAGATGAAATACTTCACCCAAAAACAGGCTTTGTTGAACTACCCACAGGAAAAATTTCACTTTATGATAGATTTAAACAGCTTGAAGTTTCACCTGATTTTTTTAAAAAGGTTAAGGAATATGTGCATTCACGTGGCAAACATTTTATGTGCTCACCATTTGGAGAAAAGAGCTTAAATGAGCTATTTGCAATAAAACCAGATTATATAAAAATTGCATCTCCAGAATTAAATCATATTCCCCTACTTGAGCAGCTATTATTTTTAGAAATGGCTTTAAGAAAAAGAGATAGAATACCAATAGTTCTTTCGAGTGGGGTTTCAACCATAGAAGATATAGTACGAGCCCTGGAGGTTCTTGCACCACTTGTAAAAGAGAACCTCGTATCTCTCTTACACTGCGTTACATCGTACCCAGCACCCGCACAGGACTATAATGTATCATTATTATCAAAATATGTTTCTACTTTTAAGATACCTGTTGGTGTAAGTGATCATTCAATTAATCCTATTCTTGTTCCCGTTCTATCTACTGCCTTTGGAGGAACAATAATAGAAAAACATATTACACTTAATAAAACAACTAGTGGATTGGATGACCCTGTGGCACTCGACCCTAAAGAATTTTCACTAATGGTTAATGAGGTTAGAAATGCAGAGTCTTTAAGTAAGGAAGCTGTTATAGCGCATTTGACAGAATCATTTGGTGAAACACTCGTTTATGATACCATAGGTAATGGTTTAAAAGAGCTTGCACCTTCTGAAAAGCAAAATTATAGTAGAACAAATAGGTCAATACACTTTATTCGAGCAATGAAAAAAGGCGAAAAAATAACTAAAAAAGATATAGCTATATTGCGTACAGAAAAAAAATTGAGTGTCGGAATTGAACCGCGGTTTCTAAAAGATATTCTAGATGAGAACCTCATTAGTGATGTAGAAGATGGAGAGGGACTACTATGGGAGCATGTGCGTTAGACTGACCACAAGCATTTCTTTTACTATACTTTTTTTGATATTTAGAGTATAATAATAAATAAATACAGACAGGAGCGTAAATTTTGAGAATTGTATACATTGTTATTCGATTAATTATAGACTTAATTAGTGCAAATCGAAAGTTAAAAACCGTAATAAAACTTGATAATGAAGGAAAAGTTAAAGAACGAGATAAATTTATTGAGGAAGTTACTCAGTGGTGGGCACAAAGAATTTTTATGTTTGGAAAAACTAAAGTAGAAGTAATGGGATCTGAAAATGTGCCTCAGGATGGGGCAGTTCTTTTTGTAGGAAATCATCAAAGCGTTATGGATATTCCTCTACTGCTTGGCCATATTGACAAACAAATATCCTTTATGGCAAAAATTGAATTAATTAAGGTTCCCATTGTAGCAGCATGGATGAAATGGATGCAATGCACCTTTATTTCTAGAAAAGATAGGAAGCAATCGATTCAAGCTATGGAAGAATCAGTGCAAAAGCTTAAAAATGGGTATTCACAAGTAATTTTTCCTGAAGGAACTCGAAGCAAGACAGGTATAATGCAAGAGTTCAAAAAAGGAAGTTTTAAATTAGGTTTTAGAGCTGAAGTTCCTATTGTACCAGTTACAATTAATGGTACGTGGCAAATGCTTGACAAGAAAATAGGATTTGAAAAGGCAAAAGTATTACTTACAATTCATCCATCGATACCAACAAAGGGCCTTACGAGAGAGCAACAAGCAGAGGTTCCTGAAATGGTTCAAAAAATTGTTAATAGTTCTTTGCCTGAAGAGCACAAAATGAAAGATTTATAGCTAAATTGTCTAAATAAATAGACTTGTTCAGATTGTTTCTAGGTTAATATTCAATGCCTTCTCGTGCAGGCACCCCTTTTTCAAAGGGGTGTTTGATTGCTTTCATTTCGGTAATGTAGTCTGCTTTTTCTAGTATAAATTTCGGAGGATTTCTTCCTGTAATTACTACTTCTACATCTTTAGATAAGCTTTTTAAGAAATCTTCAATGTATTTTTTTTCTATTAAATCCGTTTCAATAGCAGAACACAATTCATCCAATAAAAGCATATCACAGTAACCTGTATTTACAAACTGTATTGCTTTTTGAAATATTCGGTTGTGTTGAGTTGTTGCATCTCTTTTCTCCGCATCGGTCATTTGAAAGGTAAAGGGAAGTTCTTTATTCAAGCGAAAAACTCGAACCAAATCATTTTTCTCAAGTTCAATAATCTCACCAGATTCTGAACCCTTTAAAAATTGTGCAATAACAATTCTCTTATCCCTACCAATAGCTCTAAGTGCTAAACCAAAAGCGCACGTTGTTTTACCCTTCCCGTCACCGCAATATACGTGTATCACTTACCACACCCCCCATGTTAATACCAATCTACAAAAAGAGGTAACGAACAGAACTACTAAACCAGAACAGTATAACAAATAAAATATAGATTTCACATCATTTTGATTTATCCTAGCTCCTGTATTACCAATATTTTCAGTAACAATCGTACCATTTAAGTAAAATGATACAGGTATTTCTATACATACTGAACCACAGCATGTAGCTAAAATTCTTGAAAGCCAATATGGTTTAATTTTTTTTCGTTGTGTTGCAAATGCTGAATAAGCATTCCTTGTATTACTAAATGGAAAAAACATTGATGCCACATGTATTGTTAAAACAATAAAATAAGATGGTATAAAGTATAAAAAACTGTGTACTTTTTCTATTAGTTCAAAGTTGCTATTTTGCTCAATTAGAGTCACCTTTGTACAAAATGAAAAGGCTTTATACAGTAGCGCAAAAGGCAGGCCAAATAAAGAAATACAAAAGCAAGGTATAAAGAAATTATCAATAAAAACTATTATAGTATGGATAATTGTTGTAGCGTTTTCAGTAATGTCATCGAGAAAAACTCTGCCAAAAAGGCTTTGAACACGCGGTATTGAAATAAGTTGGTACGCTACTAGGATTTCAATAATAAACATAATGATGTTTGAAAATGTTGATATATAAAAAAAAAGTACTGTTGGTAGTATAAATGAAAAAATACAAAGCACTCCACATAGTATGTAGGATATAGCCCAACTTTTTTTGCTTTCACTTTTTGTTATAGAAAATGATGAAAATAGAAAATTAAATAAGCGAGAAAAAAAAGAATTAAAAAGCTGGAACTTATATTGAGGTATAAAATAAGAAAGAATACACGCTATTATAACTACAAAAACATAGTTCACTTAATTTCCCCCCAATAAACTAATTATAATATAAAAGTTGGAAAAAAGCTAGTAGGAACAAAAAGCTCTTGCAAATTTGCAAGAGCCTCAATATTATTTTTGAGTGTAAACACCACCAGGTGCAATCTTACTTAGGAACGTGGCTTTGTCCATATATAAGCCAAACGGAACACCAGAGTTTTTATCGAAGCTTTTTGTTGTTCCATGAGCTGTAACATTAAATGAGCCACTGAGCCATGCAGGACTATTCCAATTATTGTCAGTTATGTGTATATTATTAAACTGTATAGCGCCCTCTCCATAGCTTGAATAGAATAAAATAATACCTGCAAATGGAGCTTGCCCTGCTGGCCAAGATGCATTATTAGTATTAATGGCATCCTCTGCTTCCCAAGCTTGATAGCCTCCTACATCACATTCATAAGAAAGGTTCCCATTTAGCCTCATAAAGTACGGCCAGTAATTGGAAAATTTGTAAACATGATCCCATGATACAGGCCAAGCATTGTACCACCTGTCATGGTCAATAGTACCCATACCACCTTGTATAACACTTACATCATAGTGGACAGAGCGATCTATAAGAGCATACCGCATATTTTCTTGCATTGAGAGTAGTAATTCTTCATGAGTTAAATTTCTTGCACCCTCTTTCATTGTAGTACTTATTAGACTTGTACTACCCGAAATAATTTCGAGCTCATACTTTGCCTTTTTAGTTAAAATAAGTGCGTCTCTATCCCAATACGTAAACCCTTCATTAGATACAAAACTTCCCTCTCGAATTACTTTCTTCTCATCAGATGTATCATCTATTCGTCTAATAACATAATTTATTGTTTTATTTTTTTCAATTTGTGAGCTTGTTGCACCAGGTAATCTAATTGCTGTATAATACTTACCATTTTCATCTTTTTTACTCCCACTACTTGCTGTTGTAAATGTATTAACATAATCGGATGCATAATACTCAAAAAACTCTTTTCTTTCAGTATTGAGAGTTATATCTAAAGGTAATCCCGCATAAATATCGGTATGTTCTGAGTTTAATGTTAATGTTGCGCTGCTAGTAATAGGCTCAGCAATCCCAAATTCATTTGCCCTCATTACAAGTGTAATACTTGCTTCACCTTCTGCATTTGGATTAGTTATTGAGTAACTTTTGAGTTCTAAGCCAGTAACTGAAGAAGCACTTAGCGTTAAAGGGGCATCTTTTTCAATATTATATAGATCGATAGAAAGAGGTATATCGTACCACTGTGATGGACTAGGACCTTCTGAATCAGTAATTGCAACATTCCAAGTCATAGCTTCAACACCTTCATAAATTTTTGAATATGGCTGATCTGAGGTTTCACGAACACTTTTTATTGCAATGTGTCTCTTTTCATTATTGCCTTTGCTTTTAAATAACACGAACATTGTCGTAGGCACTGAATCACTATATACGTCAGGATCATAGGAAAAACTTATTTTTAATTCTCCACCTTGAGACATCCGCTTTTCGGCCACTTGTACTGAAACTTCAGCAGAAGTATTACTTCCAGTAAAGGTGTGTTTCTTTGCGCCATCAGCAAAACTTGCACTTAGTGAATCTTCATCACCCTCACTAGGAGTATAATCATGTATTTGTACTGTAACGCCTTCTGCGTTCCCAGCATTTTCTGGAAGCACTAAACTAAGATTGAACATTGCAGTATAGCCATAGCCACTTGTGTCTTCAAGGCGAGCATATATTCCCACAGGTTCTGAATAATTCATGTTTTCAGGAGCATTACTTGAAGTTAAAGAGTATGAAAACACATTACTACCAGTATGCTCAGTGTTGTCAAGATCTTCTTCTTCAGATTCTTCTTCCTCTTTACCACTATCTGGATCTGTGATAACAGTATCCTCTTCCTCTGATGATTCACCTTGTATTAATTCATCCAAAGCCTCAAAACTCACACCATTTTCACACGCTGTATAAATAAATAGTGTTAAAAAAACAAACAGAATAAAAATGACTTTTTTCATTATTCACCACTCCATGTTAAATCAAATGATAGTTCCATATCTCCCCAACCTGCATTTTTAGGCCCGTCGAGCCATTCTGCTATATTTCCTGACAGCCAAATTACATCATGAATATATGAAGAAACTGAAACAGTAACTCTCACCGTTTTGTCTCTTCCAAGCTCTTCCATTTCAACTTTCTTTATTTGCCACTGGTTATTTGATCCATCAGTAAAGAAATAAGAGCTTAGACCTGAATATTTCCATGAATCGGAAAACTGTGAATAACTAAACTCTAATAGAGGCTTATCATGCTGCATTATTACATCATTTGCATTTCCTGCTAACGAATCATTTTCATAAATATTTGCAGAAACATAAAAAGTATGCTCACCTTCTCTTGGGTTTGAAATTGTATGCACATTTTCACCAGGTAAAGGAACAGACCATGAGGTTTGTATTAGTGTAGACTCGTTAGTTTTAACGGTTAAATTATCCCAAGCATTTGAATTATGCTTTGTTTTAATATCATATCTAAACTCAGGTTGATCAAAACCACCCCAACCTTCACCACCAACATCCATTACAGATAAGTTTTTAAGTGTAACATTACTAACCTTTAAATCCGCAGCATTTACTACAGTGTAGTCTTCTCTTGTTATATTAAAAACAATTTCAGACGGTGAAGATCCTAAGTCATAAACACTGTTAGCTGATTTATCGCTAAAAGCTAATGTTACAGTACCTCGCTGCGTGTTTGCAGCATTACTCATTAAGTCTACTTCAAATCTCATTGTTGGAGAACTATTTGCTACAGCCCCATAACTAAAGCCATCATCAAAACGTACCGCTTTTATAAAGCCGCTGCTAGATTCACTTGCTTCGTAGTCTACTCTAATAGCCGAACCTTTAGGGTCTAAATTATCAAAGCTAATTTCAAACTGTAAAGTTTTATCATCATTTGCTGAAGCTTCTGTTGTGTCTACATAGACTATATCATATAATCCGTTATCACCGAGCATTTCGTACTCATCGCTAATGTTTGTGGTACTAACAGAAAATATACGGCCAGCTTCAGTTTCTGTGTCAGAATTCCATGTTAACTCATAACATATTTGAACTTCTTCGGCATGTGAAGCTGCAAGTGTAACAATAAACTCTTTTGTTTCGCCTTGTCCAAGTTTAAAATCTTCTGGATATTGTGCAGGTGCCCTTAAATAGGTTTCGTTGTCAGCAATTGGATACCACACTTGACTAAATCTGTCATAACTGAGAAAAATAATTGGGGTTTCATAATCGGAAACAACATCATTATCTGTAATATCTATTTCAACAAGTTTGCTATCAAGTTCAACTGATAAACCCGATTTAATATCTTCAAATACATATTCTTTTACTCCACCAAGCTGCAAGCTTTTTCCAACTTGAATTGTTTTTGCAGCAGATGGCATCATAGAGGTGTTTTCAGGTGCGTATGATGATAAAACATCCCACTCGCCTGCTTCAAACCCTGCATATGCCCTAGAACGAACAGAGTATACAAACTCAGGCTTATCTTCTCCATCAGCGTTACCGTGGTCTCCCCAAGAATCGGTCATAGATACATTTTTGATATATTTTGCTTTAACTGTTAGAGAACCATTAACTGCATAACCTTCTTCTTCTCCACCACCACCTTCTACACTTCCATCAGCTCCGATTATAAGGTTTCCAAGATAAGGAGACTTTCCAGTATAAACAGGATCATAATTTCCAGCTGCAAGGTTTTTATTATAGTCTGCAGTCATTACAAATTTACCATCAGCGGTTACATACCCAGCTGGGTCATATTCATAAAATTTATATTTTGTACCACCAGGTCCTGTTGAAACTTCATCGACTGGCCCCCACGCTAAAGGTACTGCGTTGCCAAGTAAACTACCCCACTTTGTAGGTTTCGCAAATGAAAACACTAGCTTTGTATAAGTATCAACAGCAACTAAAAAATTATCGAGCGCGGCAACACCACCACCTTTGCCAGTAAAACGATAAAAATGAAAACGTTCCATAATATTTTCTGTTTCGCCTGTAATTGTGTCACCGTTATATACATAATATTTTGACTGGTTATATGAGCCAGTTGGTGAGTAAAATGGGTTAAACCCATCTGTTCTCATATAATTCATATTTGTAATACTGTTAGAACCTGCAGATGAATTAGCTCCTGCATAGTTTTCCCATCCACTAGCAGAAGGTATCCAAGAAACATCGCCAGAATACCACATTTCAGGAACGTTTGCTCCAGAAAATTTAGCAACAAGTTTCCAATCTTCATAAGTACTCGTATTATAGGTGTAACCTGTATACGAGGCATCACTTCCGCCTAGTTTACCTGCTAATAGTGGTGCTGCAGCAGAGTGCATTACACCATCCTTTTGCAAAACAGAGAACATACTTATTACTTGGTCTTCACCTTCTATGACTGGAGGTAGTGGTGGAAGTTCTGTTTCACCACCAGAGTCTTCTTCTTCTTCCCAATCAATGGTTGGACCTGTAGTACTATCATCTTTATCATTCTGTGAAGACTGCTGAACATAATAGTAACCACTTGCTCCACCTGCAAGCTGAGAACACGACATAAGTATGAATGTAATAAGCAAAACAAAAATAAACGTGATTTTTCGCATATAGTTTCCTAGAGTTTTAATGCAATTCCTAGGTTAATTCCAAAGTCAAGTGAATTAATCCAGTAGTCGTCAAACGGCTGTTTAAAATCCAAAAGAGGAGAATTCTCATTAACACCTGGCCTATTGTTTTGTGCTATTTCCTCTAATGAAGGTGGTACTGTTAGGTATCCCGGTGAAAAAAGATTAAACTGTGTATAAAAACCCATCATAAACTCTGTAGTAGGTAAAATAGGTATAGCATAATTTAATTCAAACCGTGAAGAAAAGGCCAAAGGATTCATTTTAGTTAATAAGTCATCAGGAACAATTACTGTTCCAATTTCAGTGGGAATTATTGCAGGTACAGTAGAGTACACTAAATACTGAGGGGTGTAATCTAAAATTGCTTTTCCACCAATACCTAAACCAACTGAGAGTCTGTTATCAAAGAAAAGCGCATGCCCTTTTATTCCAAAATTAACTGTCGGAGTATAATCTACAATAATAAAAATATCTAAGGGCTGCCCACTATGCTCAGCAGTAATTTTCTGAGAAACATTCCCCATTCCAACGCCTAAGTATCCATGTAAACCTATGCCAGAAAAAGCATGGTCTTCGGGCAAGCCAAACAAGTCATCAGAACCAAAAATATAGCCAGCAGAGGCTTCACCGCCCACGAGGAGTCCACTTAAAAAGCCAGACATCCCAGTTGCTAAAGGGTTCATATACTGCAATGTTTCTTGAGAAATTTCTGGTAAAGTAAGTGCACCACCAAAATCAGCCCTCAAGCCGAACACCCAACCATCATCAAATGAATATGCTAAAGAAGCAATATTAAAGACAGCCACAAGTAAAAATACTTTCTTGATAGTAGATTTTTTCATATTTTACAGTACCATAATAAAGCTATAAAGTCAAGGTAATATAGGTAAAATCATACATTATCAATATTTACTGTTTAATTTTATAAAGGCATTACTTTTGAGTATACGCACCGTTTTCGTCTAATAGGCTTTGAACAAAAGTATCTTTTGACATGTAAAATCCAAATGGTATTGACTGGTCACCATCAAAACTATAATTTGTAGTATACCCGCCAGCTGTTACATCTAGGCTGCCACCTGTCCATGCAGGACTTTCTTTTTCATTGTTTGATATTATAATATCATTAAACAGCATTGTACCAGAATACAGTCCAGAGAAACCTAATGTCCCAGTAAATGGCGTTGAGGTTTGAATGCTTGTTAATACATTTTTTGCTTGATAGCTAATTGATGCATTTTCAGCGGTGTTTAAGGTGAACAGATACGGTTTGTAGTTAGCTAATGTGTACGTATATGTACCAGTAAATAGTCCCGACTTTTTATATGTAAAGGTACCACCACCTTCACTAGTGACTACCTTGGAACCCGTTATGCTACCATGGGCTCCTTGGTCTATGAGCGCATATCTCATAGATTCCATTACAGAAAGGCTAATTTCCCTGTGTGTAAGATCTCTTTTTCCTTCTTGCAAATCACTAGGAGAGCCAATTAAGTTCCCACTGGAATCTCTTGCCTCAATTAAGTATTGTGGGTAATTTGTTAATATTAGAGCATTTCTATCTCTCATGAATGCACCAGAATCACTTGCATTAAGTGTTGCAATAAGCTTTCTCTCTATGCCAGAATCATCAATTCTATAAACATCATATGTAGCTACAAGACCTGGAGGTTCGTTAAATGTAAAATCTCTAAGTTCAGTATAATAGCCATTTATATCATCACCTGCATTGTTTAAAATATTAAAACTTGGCTTTTTTACATCAAAATTTACCAAATAAGGAGACACTCCTGTGTACTGAGGATAAAAATTTGTTTGATTTGCGGCGTTGGCTTGTGATAAATTGCTTACATACCAGTCATACATTACAAAGTTACCAAATTCATCAAGGTATCCCGCGGGGTCGTACTCGTAAAATTTGTACTTTTGCCCATCAGGGGCTGTGGCAGCTACCTCGACAGCCTCCCACTTTGTTGGGCTGTCTTGCCCAAGTATTGTTTCAAATTCTGTAGGCACCCCAAAGCTAAAAATAAGGGCTGTATGGGTATCCACTGCGACAAGCATGTTATCAAGATTTACTATTCCTCCACCTTTTCCTTTAAATCGATAAAAAATAAAACGTTGCATACCTCGTTCACTGCCATCAACCAATAACGCTTGATTATACTTACTGTCAATGGCAAAAAAAGGATTGTATCCTTCATATTTTAGATATGTAACACCTGTGATCGGGTTTACTCCCGCAGTAGTATTGTCTCCTGTGTATTCGTAAGTATACAGATTTTCATCGCCTAATGGTGGCAAATATGTTTTGTCTTCACTAAGTGTCCATAAACTTCCTGACTCATAACGCATCGCAGGTACATTTTTAGAACTAAACTCGGCCCTTATAAGTGCATCGTTAAAGTTATAAGTCGATAAGTCTATAACACTAAAGTTTGTATCTGCTGCTTTTTTTACAACTGGTAGCTCAAATATTTGATTATAAAAGGTTTGTAGTAGCGCTTCATCTGAGGAAAGCTCACCCTGATAGTACAAAAGCAGTGCTTCTAGTTCTGAATTTTGAATTACGCCCTTTGGCTCTAATATATCAAACATGTAGTTGAGGGACAGTTCAATGTCTTCTGTTGGCGGAATCAACTCTGTATCTTCATCTTCTGACTGTTGCTGAATATAGTAATACGCCCTACCTGGTGTAAAGCCTAAGTTGCAAGCGAAAAGGAACAACGGTATAAAAGTAAAAATTAAAAAAACAATCCTTTTCAAACAAACCCTCTATCAATATATATTTATTATAGAATACACCCCAAATGGCTACTTGTCAATATAAATAGAGACTCGTATTTAAGCTATATCTTTAAGGAAATACCTATATTTATACCAAAATCAAGAGAGTTAAGCCAATAGTCTGGAAACTCTTGCGAAAAATCTAATGAATTGGGTGGACTAGCATTGTCTTGTGCAAGCTTTTCTAAGGATGGTGGTAGTGTCAAATAACCCGGTCTGTATAAATTAAATTGATTGTAAAATCCAATCAAGAACTCGGTAGTAGGTAATATAGGAATTGCATATCCCATTTCAAATCGAATAGAAAAAGCTAAAGGATTTACTTTTAAAAGTAAGTCATCGGGAACAACTACTGTGCCTATTTCACTTGCTATAATACTCGGTTCTGATGAGTATAAGAGATATTGTGGTGTGTAATCTAAAAGTGCTTTTCCACCAATACCCAAGCCAACTGAAAACCTATTATTAAAAAAAAGTGCATGACTTTTTAGCCCAAAACTGACTACAGGCGTATAGTCAACAACTACAAATACATCTATAGGGACTCCGCCTTGCTCTGCAGACGTTTTTTGAGACATATTACCCATACCAACACCAACATATCCTTGTACGTCAATGCCTGAAAATATATGATTTTTAGATAAACTAAAAATATCATTTGTATCAAAAATATAGCCAACAGAGGCTTCACCTCCTATTAACAAACCACTTAAAAACCCTGACATTTCTGTAGCCAAAGGATTTAAATATTTTAGAGTTTCCTCAGAAACACTAGGAAGTGATTGAGTTCCCCCAAAGTCGGCACGAACACCAAAAATCCAACCTTTATCAAATGAAAAACAAAATGTTGCAATATGTAATATTAATAACCCAATAATTATTTTTTTAAAAAACCAACTCTTCATACTTGTACCTCTTAATTATGTTACTGTTAAAATCTTACTACATAGGGTGAAACACCTGAATATTTGGGGAAGTAAAGTTTCATATTTGTTGGATTCTGTGAAATGCTTATTTTTTGACTTTTATACCAATCAAATTCAAAAAAATTATAGTTGCAGTCAATATAACCGGCAGGGTCATATTCAAAAAATAAATGTTTATTACCACTAGAATCTGTCGCAACTGAATCAACCGCTTCCCATTTTGATGGTATGTACATGTCACCTATTTTTAATAACTCAGTTACAACTGCATACGAGTATACAAGTGAGGTATATGTATCAACAGCCATCAACATTGTATCTTGAGCCATGGTGAGAACAGATCCTGTTAATCGATAAAAGATAAATCTCTCCATTCCTCTCTCATCTGTCTCACCTACTACGTTATTGTTGTATTTGCTTTCTAACGAAAAAAATGGGTTATACCCATCGTACTTATAGTAAACTACATCAATCATATTAGCAAATGGCAATCCTTCCATATACATTTGAATTGGAGTACCACTATACTCATATGTATACTGACTCGTATTACTATTAAGTGATTTTAAATATGTTGTATCTGAACTAACTGACCAAGACCAAGGCATGGCAGTATCGTAATAACCAATTTCCAATAAGCCATCTGAAAGAAATGTAGAACGTACAAAAAATTCTTTAATACTATTTGTATTTAAAATTGAATATTCCAATATTGAATTATACAATGGGTTTTCTATTGGCAGTATTGACATTTCAGCTATAATATTTTCAAGCTGTATCGGAGTAAAGCTATACTCTGAAAGAGCGTTTACATCAATAACAGCGTTTGGTCTTAAAACCTCAAAAATCTTTTCATACACAACATCGAGGTCTTCTGAAACAGTGCCAGACGTACCATCATCTTCGTCCTGTTGTTGCATGTAATAGTTATCTGAACCTGAATTCATATTGCATCCATACAAGACTACAATTAACCAAGCAAAAACACATCGTACTTTTTTGTTCATACACAACTCCTGTTTATTAATATAAAACAGTATAAGTGTATATTTTTATTTTGTCAATATGTTTTTGTACATTTGTATGTTTTTGTTAAGAATTAATTGATTCCCAAGCAAAACGTGCTACAGATTGCTCTGCCTCTTTTTTACTTTTCCCACTTGTGGGACCATAGGTGGTACCTCCAAGAGAAACAGAAACCCAAAAGGTTTGATCATGGTCAGGACCAGTTTTTCTATCCATTTTGTATTGTGGGACGGCCTTATATTTTTTTTGGTAAAACTCTTGCAAGAGAGTTTTATAATCTTTTACATGAGTATTTTTATGAACTTTATCGATCTCTGGTTTCATTAATTGCAATACAAATTTTTCAACATCCTTTAAACCTGAATCAAGGTAATATGACCCAATTACTGCTTCTAAGGCATCTGCAAGTATAGCTTTTTTTGACCTACCACCAGATTTTTCTTCGCCTCTACCAAGTGATAAACAGGTATCAATGCCAATCTGTACTGCTATATTAGATAATGTTGACTCTGAAACTACAACAGCTTTTATTTTTGCCAAGTCACCTTCAGCCTCTGTTTCTAAGGTTGAATATAAATAATTTGCAACAATTAGCCCTAGAACAGAATCACCTAAAAACTCAAGTCGCTCATTGTTTCCAGTAAGATTTGCAATCTCATTGGAAAATGATCGGTGATGAAATGCTGTGTCAAGAAGTTCAATGTTCTTAAAACGAATATTCAGATTTTTTTGAAATGTTTCTAATTCTACTCGGCGTGATCGTGATATAGTTTTTGGTTGATTAAAAAAATTTTTCATAAAAAAAAGATAGGTTATTTAAAATAAAAAAACACAAGGTAATACAGTAAAAAAATTAATCAGCACTACGTTGTGTTTTTATGTAATGAAAAATTATGCTTGTTGTGATTTGATGAAATCATATGCATCACGAAC